>DASYUS010000025.1:0-4105 GCA_036000945.1 Allostellaceae bacterium | reverse complement strand
CGGCGAGCACTACATCGAGACGGTGTGGGGGCGCGGCTATGTGCTGCGCGATCCCGTCGAGGCGGCAGCACCGGAATTGCGCCGGGCCTGAAGCGCCGCCCTATATGGCGCCGGCGCTGAGGCGAAACCCGCCGGGAATGTCGCTAACGATCAACCGGCAGCCGAGCTCCTCGGCCAGCAATCCCGCGAAATAGCCGCCGACCGTGCGCGAGGTCAGCGCTTCGATCGGTGCGGCGAGCGTCAGCGCCGCGCGCAGTTCCGGCGAGGGACCCGTCCCCTGCCCTTCCGCCGTGATCTCCGGACCGGTGGCGCCGGCGCTCAGTACAAGCCGCCCGCCGCGCGGCAGACCCTCGCCGGCGAGCGTCAGCATGACGCAGGCGAGCCGCTGCAGTTCGGGCGACAGTGCCCGCGCCTCGGCACGATAATCGCAGACGATCGTGCCACCTTCGAAGAATTCGCCGGCGAGCAGATGCGGGGCCGGGCCGGCTAGCGCGCCGCCGCTGAAGCCATAAGCAAACCGGTAGAATTGCAGCCGCCTGCTGGCCTCTTTGGCGCTGTCCCCGACGAGCGCTACGGCATCGCGGACAAATTCGGGATCGTCCTCGCCGAGCAGCTCGGCGCCGTTGCCGATCGCCGACACCGGGCCGATCAGGTCATGGCACAGCCGCGCCGCCAGCAGCTCGACAACCCGCAGATCGACCTTGCGACTCATGGCGCTACCCCGACAGCTGCATCCAGCAACGCCGCGGCGCGGTCGAGGTCATCGGGCCGGTTTGCGTTGAAGAACGGATCGATCGGATCGGCCGGGAAATCCACGGTCGCCAGGCGGTAGCGCGCGGTCCAGACATCGACCTTGCGGGTACCCTCGACGGCCACCGCGTGCCGCAATTCCTCGCGCAGCCGCACCGGCCACAACCCGATGACCGGGTGCGGCTGGCCGCAAGACGCGGCGCAGGCAAGATCGGCGTCTGCCGCCGCCATGCCCTCCACCAGCCGCGCGACGAGGTCTCTGGGCAGAAACGGCGCGTCGGTAGCGACGCTGACGACCAACGGGCAGTCCGGCTTGTTGGCGGCAGCCCAATCCAACCCGGCGAGGATGCCGGCCAGCGGGCCAGCGAAATCGGCGATGCTGTCGGCGACCACCGGCAGCCCGAACCGGGCGAACCGCGCCGGATCGCCATTGGCGTTGAGCACCAGCGCGGCGACCTGCGGCCGCATCCGGTCGACGACATGGTCGAGCAGCGTGCGCCCGGCGAGCAGCCGGAGCGTCTTGTCGCCGCCACCCATGCGGCGCGACAGGCCGCCCGCCAGCAGCACCCCGGCGACACTCACGCCGCATCCTCCTCGGCAAGGCTCGCCTTGCGGGCAAGCCGCGCCGGCTCGTCGCCGACGCTCTTCGGATCGCTGTCGAAGACGATCCGATCGGTGCCGGCCAGCGCCACAAAACGCCGCCCCTTGGCCCGACCGACCAGGGTGAGCCCGGCCTGGCGCGCCAACTCGACGCCCCAGGCGGTGAAGCCGGAGCGCGAGACGAGGATCGGGATCTGCATCTGGACCGTCTTGATCACCATCTCCGAGGTCAGCCGCCCGGTGGTGTAGAAGATTTTTCCCTGCGGCGAGATGCCGTTGAGGTGCATGTAGCCGGCGATCTTGTCGACGGCGTTGTGGCGGCCGACATCCTCCATGTAGAGGAGCACGCGGTCCTCTTCGCACAACACGCAACCGTGGATCGCGCCGGCGGCGAGGTAGAGGCTCGGCGCCGTATTGATCTTGCGGGTCAGCGCATAGAGCCAGGAGGTGCGCAGCACGGCGGCAGGATCGAGCCGCACCTCCTCGAATTTCTCCATCAGATCACCGAACACCGTGCCCTGGGCGCAGCCTGAGGTCAGCGTCTTTTTCTTGAGCTTGTCCTCGAAATCGGTCTCGCGGTCGGTGCGCACGACGACGGTCTCGATCTCGTCGTCGTAATCGACACCGATGATGCGGTCGTCGGGCCCGAGCATGTTCTGGTTGAGCAAATAGCCGACCGCGAGGTAGTCGGGGTGGTCGCCAATCGTCATCATCGTGACGATCTCACGGCCATTGAGAAACAGCGTCAGCGGCCGCTCGGTGACGACCGCTGTCGCGATCTTTTTGCCTTCGTGGTCGATCCCCTCGACTCGGCTGGTGAGCCGCGGATCGTCGGGATCGGGCCTGACCGCAAATTCGTCCATGCGGCGATGATGGGATGAGCGGACTTCCGCCGCAAGGCGGCGCATCCAATTTTGTGCTAGGCTGGCGGCTGCCCGGGAGAGCGCGATGTCGGATGTGAAGTCCCTCTATGACGAGGATTTCTTCCTCTGGTCGAAGGAGCAAGCGGAGGCGCTGCGTGCGGCGGGCCGAGGCGCCACGAACCAGCCGATCGATTGGGAGAACGTGGCCGAGGAGATCGAGAGCTTGGGCCGGTCCGACAAGCGCGAATTAGGCAGTCAAATCCGCCGGATCATCGAGCACTTGCTCAAGCTCGAATATTCACGCGCGGCCGATCCGCGGCCGGGATGGATCGACTCCATCGTCGACGCCAGAAACCAAATCGAGGTGGTGCTCGACGACAGTCCCAGCCTGCGGCGTCAAGTCCAAGACGTCATCTCTGCGGAGCTGACGCGGGCCGCGCGCAAGGCGATCACCGAGCTTGCGAAATACGGGGAGACCGATCCCGCAACTCGTGTGCGGATCAATAGGGCGACCTATGCGACAGAGCAGATCATCGGCGACTGGTTCCCGCCGGAGCCGGAGGCGCCGCCGCGCCGTGGCGAATAGCCATGCTCACATCGGGGGCGACAGCCGGCCGATGCGGTCCTATATAATCGGATTATGATCGACCCGTTCGGACGCACCATCACCTATCTGCGCGTATCGGTCACGGACCGCTGCGACTTCCGCTGCGTCTACTGCATGGCGGAAGAGATGGAGTTCCTGCCAAAGCGCGAGCTGTTGACCCTCGAAGAGCTCGACCGGGTGTGCAGCGCTTTCATCGGCCTCGGCGTCCGGAAGCTGCGGCTGACCGGCGGCGAGCCCTTGGTGCGGCGCAACATCATGAGCCTCTTCCGGGCGCTGGGCCGGCACATCAAATCGGGCGCGCTCGACGAATTGACGCTGACGACCAACGGCAGCCAGCTTGCCAAGTATGCCGACGAGCTGCGTGATTGCGGGGTGCGCCGGGTCAACGTCTCGGTCGATACGCTCGACCCCGCCAAGTTTACCGAGATTACCAGGCGCGGCCGCCTCGACCAGGTGCTGGAGGGGCTGGAGGCGGCGAAGCGCGCCGGGCTGGCGGTCAAAATCAACACGGTGGCGCTGCGCGGCGTCAATGAGGACGAGCTCGACGATCTAGTTGCCTGGGCCGGCGGCGAGGGCTTCGACCTCGTCATCATCGAAGTCATGCCGATGGGCGATATCGGTGGCGAGAACCGCCTCGACCAGTACCTGCCGCTGTCCCTGGTGCGGGCGCGCCTGGAGCGACGCTGGACGCTCGACGACAGCGACTACCGCACCGGCGGCCCGGCGCGCTACGTGACGGTGCGCGAGACCGGCCGCCGGCTCGGCTTCATCACGCCGTTGACGCACAATTTCTGCGAAAGCTGCAACCGGGTGCGGCTGACCTGCACCGGCACGCTCTACATGTGCCTGGGGCAAGAGGATGCGGCCGATCTGCGCACGCCGCTGCGGCAATCGGAAAGCGACGAGCCGCTCGTCGCGGCGATCCGCGAGGCGATCGACAGGAAGCCGAAAGGCCACGATTTCATCATCGACCGCCGCCACAACCGGCCCGCCATCGCCCGCCACATGAGCGTGACCGGCGGGTGACCGCCGCCCCGACATTCGGGAGCACTCCGCGGGCCGCCTTTGTCGCCTCCGATGCCGAGGCGGCACAGCAGGCGCTCGTCGAACTGCGCCAGCGCTACGGCACGGTCGAGCCGCAGCAGGCCGAAATCATCGTGCCGCTCGGCGGCGACGGCTTCATGCTCGAAACCCTGCACCGCTTTGTCGGCAGCGGGTTGCCGATCTTCGGCATGCACCGGGGCAGTGTCGGGTTCCTGATGAACCCCTATCGGCCGGACGGGCT
>DASYUS010000024.1:0-4656 GCA_036000945.1 Allostellaceae bacterium | reverse complement strand
CGAGCCGAACGGCCTCGCTTTCGGGCCGGGAGAAGCCAGCCTCTATATAACCGACGTCGCCGACAACCGCGTCCGCGTCGTCGATCTCGGGCGAGGGACGATCGCGACCTTCGCCGGCACCGGCGCGGCGGAGCACAGCGGCGACGGCGGCCCGGCCATCGCCGCCGGAACCTTTGGCGTCCGCGCGGTCAAGCTCGGCCTCGACGGCACGGTCTACATCCTCGAGCGCCAGGGCAGCAGCCTGCGGGCGATCGATCCCGCAACGGGCATCATCACCACGGTCGCCGGCACCACGGCGCGCGGCTATTCCGGCGACGGCGGCCCGGCCATTGCCGCGGTGTTCGACGCGCCGAAGGAAATGGCATTGGACCGCGACGGCAGCCTCCTCATCGTCGATACGGAGAACCACGCGATCCGCCGCATCGACCGCGCAAGCGGCATCGTCACCGCCTTCGCCGGCGGCCACCAGGGCGGCGACGGCGACGGCGGCCCCGCCACCGCCGCCGGCCTCGACCGACCGCACGGCGCCGTCGTCGGCCCCGACGGCGCGATCTATATCGGCGACACCAACAACCACCGGATCAGGAAGGTGATGCGGCAATAGCCGAAAAAAGAATTCGCATTCCCGGCGAAAGCCGGCACCCACCCTTCAAACGCTCCACCGCCTGACGAATGGATCCCGGCTTTCGCCAGGAAGCGGATTCGTTCAGTTCGGCGCCTGCAGAAACCGGCGCAGCTCGGCGACGAGGTCCTTCGGGTTGTCGCCCTGCACGGTGTGGCCGGCGCGCGGGACGGTGACGAATTTGCCGTCGGGCAGGCGGGAGGCGAGGCGGATGCCGTCTTCCTCGTGGAACACGTCGCTTTCGCCGCCGCGCACGACGAGGGTCGGGCAGGCGATGCGGCCGAGGCCGTCGGCCAGCGCGGCGCGCGCGGCGCGGTGGGCGTCCTGGCCCATCGACTGAAAGCGCCGTGTGTCGTATTTCCATCGCCAAGTGCCGTCGGGCTGCTGCCGCAGCGCGTGCATCAGGCTGCGGCGCAGGATCACGGGATCGCGGCGCGGGTTGAACTTCAGCGCCTTCTCGATGATCGCCTCGACGGTCACGGTCTCCTGCACCTCGTTGACGAAGTCGCGGATGCGCGAGGAGCCCGGCCGGCGCATCTCGGGGCCGGCGTCGATGATGACGAGGTGGCTGAGCCGCTCGGGGTGGGCGACCGCGAAGGCGAGCGCGTTGATCGCGCCCAGTGACATGCCGGCGAGGATGAACTTGTCGAGGCCGAGGTGGTCGACAAAGCCCTTGGTGTCGGCGAGCTGCGCGCCGAGCGAATAATCGGCGCCCTCGGGACCATCAGCCGGCGCCCAGTCGCTGTCGCCGTGGCCGCGCTGGTCGAGCGCGACGCAATGATAGTCGTCGCGCAGCGCCAGGCAGCATAGATCCCAGGTGTGCGCGTTGAGCGCGCCGCCGTGCAGAAAGACGATCGTCGGCAAATGCCTGTTACCCCAATCGAGGTAGTGGAAGCGCATGCGGCCGAGGTGAAACTCGCGGCTTTCCGGCAGCACCACGCCATCGAAGCTGAAGCCGGCGCGTACGGCGGTGGTGGCAAGGTGCTCGCGATATTCCTCGGCGGAAAGGCTCATAACGGCAACGGGCTCCCTCGGCAGACGGCGGTGCGCCGCACAACGCCTTTAGCACGAAAATGCCGACCCGAGCGCACCTTGCAACGCAACAATGCCATGCGGGAATGCGCGTGACGGCCGGCTCAGGCGCCCCGGTCTTTGGCGCGCTGAAGGCGATCGAAAACGCTTTGGGCGTCATCGATGCCGATGAATTGCGGCGTCGGGTCGAGCGAAGGCGTCCAACCGCCCGTATTGCGGCGCCCGGGCAAAAACGGCGGGTCCACGCCGAACCGGATCGTGCCGCGACCGTCCAGCCAAAGGCTCAGCTGCATATCGGGCAGGCGGTCGAGAGCCAAGCTGGTGGTCTTGCCGAACGATCCGGAGCGGGTGATCACGATGCGGCGGTCGGTCAGAGCGTAGCGCGTCCTGGCGCGCAGCCAGGCATCAACCGCAAAGCGCCCGGCCACGACATAAAGCCCGACCAGAATGAACGGCACGCCGAACAGTCCGAACAGCCCCGGCGCCTGACTGCTCAGTACCTCCGCCTCCCAATAGATCGCAAAGCCCAAAAAGAGGAGACTGCCCGGGACCATAAACCAGTCGCGCGCCGTCAATAGCAACCCCTGGCTCGGGCCCCCCGACCAGAGCAGGCGCTCGTCATCCAGCAGCCGCATCGGGAAACCGCTGCCCTCCACCGTTGCCCTCCCAATGTGCGGGTGCGGAAATCCACGCTGCCGGAACCGCCGCTTGCGTTATCGCCGGTACAAATCCCAGACGGCGACCAGCGCGCTGACCGAGGCGATGAGAAACAGCGCCGACAATAGCCCCTGCTGTACATCGACTTGAAGGAGGCGCGCGCCATCGTAGGCGACGTAGAGCGCGAAGGTGAGCGCCAGACCGTAAAGCGACGGCCGGCCTCGGCGCGCTGCGGCCAGCGCCGCGATGATCGCGACGGCAAGTTCGATGACGATCGAGACGATGAGCATGCGGCAAACCCTAATGCAGAATGGTCGCGTTGCCGCAATCGCGTTTGTGCCGTCGGGGCCGGCACGGTAAAGCAGGACGGCGACCGCGAGAATGCGAGGCGATGATGAGCCAGATCAACCTGCGGCACGGCATCTTTCTGCCGCCGTTCCATCCCAATGAGGAAGACCCGACGCAGTGCCTCGAGCGCGACCTCGATTTGATGGTGTGGCTCGACAAGCTCGGGTTTCACGAGGCGTGGATCGGCGAGCACCATTCGGCCGGGTACGAGATCATCAGCTCGCCCGAGATCTTCATCGCCTTTGCCGCCGAGCGCACCCGCCACATCCGCCTCGGCACCGGCGTCATCTCGCTGCCCTACCACCACCCGATGATGATTGCCGACCGCATCGTCCAGCTCGACCATATGACGCGCGGCCGGGTCATGTTCGGCGCCGGGCCCGGGCTCCTCGCCGGCGACGCGATCATGATGGGCATTGACCCGATGACCCAGCGCGACCGCATGGCCGAGGCGCTGGACGCCATCCTCCGCCTCTTCCGCGGCGAGATCGTCACCGAAAAGACCGACTGGTACACGATGGAGGGCGCCCGGCTGCATCTCTTGCCCTACACCAAGCCCTACCCCGAGGTCGCGGTCGTGAGCTCGAACACGCCGTCGGGCGGGCGGCTTGCCGGCAAGTACGATCTCAGCATGATCTGCGTCGCCGCGACCAACCCGTTCGGCTATGAGGCGCTGAGCGCGAACTGGCAGATCGCCAACGATGTCGCCGCCGAGCACGGCCGCACGATGGACGCCAACCGGCTGCGCCTCGTCGGCCCGATGCATATCGCCGAGACCCGCGAGCAGGCGTTCAAGAACGCCCGCTTCGGCTTCGAGCGCTACCTCGGCTACGCCAACAACAACCAGCCGCGCTTTATCGTGCCGGCCGGCCGCGACCCGCTCGAATGGTTTGTCGAAAACCGCTTCGGCGTCTGCGGCACCCCGGACGACGCGATTGCCCTGATCGAGCGGCTGCAGGCGAAGCAGGGCGAGTTCGGCGCCTTCCTGCACCAGGCGCACAACTGGGCCGATTGGGAGGCGACCAAACGCTCCTACGAGCTTTACGCCCGCTATGTCATGCCGCATTTCAGCCGGGCAAATGCGCCGCGCGCCGCCTCCTATCAATGGGCCGGCGACAACCGCACCGAGTTCAGCGGCAAGCGCCAGGCCGCCGCCAAGGCGATGTTCGACAAGCACGAGGCCGAGCAGCGCGCCGCCATGGTCCGACCGACGCCCGGCCGCGAGGCGTGGTGAACAGCAAGAGAGCGCCTTCCCCGCGAAAGCGGGGACCCACTCTTCAACGTCTCGCCGACGGATAGGCGGATCCCGGCTTCCGCCGGGAATGCGTACTTTTGGGTCAAGGTGAGCGAAATCGGCGGAAGGCCGCCTCTGGCTGGACGCGGCGGCGCCGGTTGTGCCAAGCTCGCCCGCCCGGAATGGGGCTGCGAGCGGCAGACGCTGCGGAGATGTGGGTGGTCGGCCTCGAACATATCGGCAAGCGCAGCGACAAGGGCGCGCCGATCCTCTCCGACATCTCGCTGAACCTGGAGCCGGGCGGCTTCTGTTTCCTGACCGGGGCGAGCGGCGCCGGCAAGACCGCGCTGTTGCGGATCATCCAACTCGCCGAACTGCCGTCGGACGGCAGGCTAACCTTGTTCGGGACCGACACCGCCACACTCGACCGTCAGGCGCGAGGCGGACTGCGCCGCCGCATTGGCATCATCTTTCAGGATCTGCGGCTGGTCGATCGGCTGAGCGCCGGCGACAATCTGGCGCTGCCGCTGCGCATCGCCGGCACGCCGGAGCCGCAGATTCGCGACAATGTGCGGGAGCTGCTGGCCTGGGTCGGGCTGGCGGACCGCGCCGAAGCGCCGGCGGCGACGCTGTCCGACACCGACCGCCGGTGGATCGCCGTCGCCCGCGCCGTCGCCCGCCGGCCGGAGCTGGTGATCGCCGACGAGCCGGCCGGCAATGCCGATGACGAAACGGCGCAACTCCTCATTCGCGCGTTCGAGCA
>DASYUS010000023.1:0-6349 GCA_036000945.1 Allostellaceae bacterium | reverse complement strand
CCCCATCGCCCAGCGCTGCGCCGAGACGACCTGCTCCTCGCGAAAGATGTCGGCGCGCTCGGCGCGGTCGAAGATGCCGCGGCGGTTGACCCAGGCCCCGAGATTGGTCGACACCGTCACGTCGGGTGAGGTCGTGACGATCCGGCTGGCGAGATCGGCGTTGCTGGCGGCGAGCGCGCCGAGGATGCGGCCGAAGGCTTCCTGGGTCGACTGGCGCCGGCCGCGTGGCGCCGGCAGTTCCGCCGGCATGGCGATCGGCGGCGTTTCGTGCCGCCGCCTGCCGCCGTTCCGGGCCAGCGGCACCGCTTCGAGAAATTCCGCGAGCCGTTCGGGCACGAGATCGAGCCCGGCATAGGGCTCCCATTCGGCGCCGGCCGGAACCGCCATGCTCTCCTGGAACTGCGCCATCTGCTGCGGGTTCATCAGCCCGGCGTGGTTGTCCTTGTGGCCGGCGAAGGGGAGGCCGTAGCCCTTGATCGTGTAGGCGATGAAGCAGGTCGGCTGATCGTCGGCGACGGCGTGGAAGGCATCGAGCACCGCGCCCATGTCGTGGCCGGCGAGGTTGGTCATCAGCCGCCCCAGCGCCGCATCGTCGTGCTCATCGAGGATGGCGCGGATCCCGGGATAGCGGTTGAGGTCGCGGCGCAAATGCTCGCGCCAGCCCTCGCCGCCCTTGTAGACGAGCGCCGAATAGAGCGAATTGGGGCAGGCGTCGATCCATTCGCGCAGCTGTCCGCCGTCGGGCCGGGCGAACGCGGCCTGCAAGAGATGCCCATATTTCAGCGTGACAACGCGCCAGCCGAACATCTCGAACAATGCGTCGATGCGGCCGAAGAGGCGGTCGGAGACGACGGCGTCGAGGCTCTGGCGGTTGTAGTCGATCACCCACCAGAGGTTGCGCACATCGTGCTTCCAGCCTTCGAGCAGGGCCTCGAAGATGTTGCCTTCGTCGAGTTCGGCATCGCCCGCGAGCGCGATCATTCGCCCCGGCGGCTGATCGCTCAGGCCGTGCAGCCGCAGATAATCCTGCACCAGCGAGGCAAACAGCGTGACCCCGACGCCGAGGCCGACCGAACCGGTCGAGAAATCGACGATGTCGCCGTCCTTCGAACGGGACGGGTAGGATTGCGCACCGCCATAGGCGCGGAAGCGTTCGAGCTTGTCGCGGCTCTGCTGCCCGAGGAGGTATTGCAGCGCATGGAACACCGGGGCGGCGTGCGGCTTCACCGCGACGCGGTCCTGCGGGCGCATGACGTCGAGATAGAGCGCGGTCATCAGCGTCGCGACCGAGGCGCTCGACGCCTGATGGCCGCCGACCTTGAGCCCGTCGCGGGAGGGCCTCAGGTGGTTGGCGTTGTGGATCATCCAGGTCGAGAGCCACAGCACCTTCCGTTCGAGCGCCGTCAGGCAGGCGAGCCTATCGGCCGGCAGCGCCTCCGGCTCCCGACTGCGTCCGCCGGGCAGTGCCCGCAGCATTCGCAACTCCTTTCGATCGGGCGGCGACATCGCCTCGCGATCCGCCGCCGGATGCATTCTGTCGCTTTGACTCGCTGCGGAGAATGCCTAAATACACGATCGATCGAGCGCGAGCGAGATGGAGCCCATGAGCGATACCATGCCGGAAGCCGTGACCGAACGCCGGATCGTCGTCACCGACGGCGCGGCGCGGCGCATCGCTGCCTTGAAGGTGCAAGAGGACGCCGGGGGCGCCTTTCTGCGCATCGCCGTATCGGGCGGCGGTTGCTCAGGGTTTCAGTACGGCCTCAGCTTCGACGACCGGAAAAACTCCGACGATTTCGTCTTCGAACACGGCGGCATCACCGTCGTCGTCGATGACGTCTCGCTCGACCTCCTCAACGGCGCCGAAGTCGATTTCGTCGAAGACCTGATGGGCGCCTCGTTCCAGATCAGGAACCCGAACGCCGCCTCGGCCTGCGGCTGCGGCAACTCCTTCTCGATTTAGCTGCGATCCGGTTCGCGTCAACTTGGCGCGGCCCGGCTCTCCCCAAATATCGCATTCCCGGCGAAAGCCGGGATCCACCGATCCGCTGCCGAGGGGTTGACGCGTGGGTCCCGGCTTTCGCCGGGAATGCGATGCGTTTGATGGATGGCGCGACGCCGCCCTATGGCTTTGCCAGCGCGCTCTCGATCTCCTTGGTGATCGCGGCGTCGCTCGGTCGCACCTGTGCCGGCCAGGCGCCGGCGAGCTGGCCGTCGGGGCCGATCAGGTATTTGTGGAAGTTCCAGCGCGGCGTCCCGGCCTCGCCGAGGGCCGCGGCGACCCAGCGGTAGAACGGGTGGGCGGCGGCGCCGATCACCCGGTTCTTTTCGGCGAGCGGGAAATCGACCTGGTAGGTCGTTTGGCAGAACGCTTTGATCTCGGCGGCGCTGCCCGGCTCCTGCTGGCCGAAATCGTTGGACGGCACGCCGAGCACGACGAGCCCCGCGTCGCGATAGCGCCGCCATAGCGCCTCCAGGTCGCGATATTGCGGGGTGTAGCCGCAATAGGAGGCGGTGTTGACGACCAGCACCGGGCGCCCGCGCCAGTCCGCCAGCGCCAGCCTGCCGCCATCGAGCGCGGCGAATTCGAACTGATAAGCGTCGCCCAGATCGGCGTCGTCATTCGCCATGTCGCAACCTCCCGTGAGCCGGCCTCCCGCAGCATAGCGCGATTTGCCCCTGGTGTGGATGCCGCCGGATCGGCGGCAAAGGCCGCCGGGCGGGCCGCCGCGGCACGTGCATTTCGGTTGCGCGCCCTGCCGCCTTCCCGGAGACTGCGCGAGGTCGTCGCGGGGTTGGCGCTCGGATGTTGCTGGGCTTTTTGCTGAAGGGCATACTGGTCGGCGTCATCATCGCCGTACCGGCCGGCCCGGTCGGGGTCCTGTGCATCCGCCGCACGATCTTTCACGGCCGGCTCGCCGGGTTCGTCTCCGGCCTCGGCGCGGCGAGCGCCGATGCGGTGTTCGGCGTCATCGCCGCCTTTGGCTTGACGTTCGTCTCGAGCCTCCTGCTCGACTACCGCGATTGGCTGCGCGTCGGCGGCGCCATCTTTCTGCTCTATATCGGCATCTCGGCCTTCACCGCCGACCCGCTGCGCCGCACCCGCTCGCAGCGCGATCCCGAGGACCTCTTCGCCGATTACGCCTCGGCTTTTGCGCTGACCATCACCAACCCGATAACCATCCTCGCCTTTGTCGCGATCTTTGCCGGCATCGGCTTTGCCGGCCACGAGGCGACGCTGGAGCGCGCGGCGATCCTCGTCCTCGGCGTGTGGCTCGGCTCGCTGTTGTGGTGGGCCGGGCTGGCGTTCGCTGCCGGGATGGTGCGGCTGTCGTTCGACCGGCATCATCTCCTGTGGATCAATCGCGGCTCCGGCGGGATATTGGTGTTTTCCGGGATCGCGCTGCTCGGCAGCCTGCTGCTGCGGCATCTCGGCTGAGCAATTGCAAAGGCTTGACCGTGGTCTATCTGCCGCCGCTCTTCACCGAAACCCGCAGCGAAATCCTGCTCGCGCACATCGAGCGGCACGAGTTCGGCCTTCTCGTCAGCCGCGGCGGCGACGGGCTGATCGCCAGCCAGGTCCCGTTTCTCGTCGAGCGCCGCGACGGCCAGCTCTACCTGCAAGGCCATCTCGCCCGCGCCAACCCGCAGACCGGCGATCTCGACGGCGAGCGGGAGGCGCTGGCGATCTTCGCGGGCCCGCACGCCTACATCTCGCCGAGCTGGTATCAGCCCGGACCTGCAGTGCCGACCTGGAACTACGCCACCGTCCACGCTTATGGACCGGCCCGCGCGATCGCCGATCCCGAGTGGCTGCGCGACCTTGTACGCCGGCTGACCGAGCGGCACGAGGCGCACGAGAAGTCGCCATGGCGAATGGAGGGTCTGCCGGAGGCCTACGTCGACTCGATGCTGAAGGGGATCGTCGGCGTCGAGATCGCGGTCAGCCGCCTGGAGGGAAAATTCAAGCTGAGCCAGAACCGCCCGGCGGCGGACCGCCCGCGCATCATCGCCGCGCTGGAAGAGCGCGAAGACCCCGATTCGCGCGCGGTGGCGCGGCTGATGCGCGAAAGGGAGCGGGCCGACTGACTGCGTCAAGCGCTAGGGTCATCGAGCAGCGCGGCGACCGCCGCAGCGTCGGCGCAAGCGAGCACCGCCTCGGCGTGGCGCCGTGCGAAGCCGCCGCGGGCAAAGGCGCCCAGCTCGCGCCGGCGCTCGGCGGCCTGGTCAGGAGCGCGGGCCCGGCGAAACGGGCCGAGACGGCGGCGCCGGGCAAAGGCGCAGGCGGCGGCAAGATCGGGATCGCGGCCGTCCTCGCTGAGCGCCGCCAGTGCCGCCGCGGCATCGGCCGTGCCGACCCCCTTTACCGCGAGATCGGCGGCGATGCGGCGCAGCGAGCGGCCGCGCGCCAGCCGGCCGCGCGCCCGCCCGGCGGCATAGGCGGCATCGTCGATGATCCCCGTCGCGCGATAGCGTGCGACGAGCGCGTCGATGACGATCCCGGCGGCGCGCACCCTATCGCCATCAGCCCCGGTCCGGCGACGCACCCGGCGCAGCAGCACCTGCCGCAAATTCTCGGCCGAGCTTGCATAACGGTCGAGATAGCCGAGCGCCCATTTCTCGATGAGGGAAGCGTTGATCGGCGCCGGCTCGGTCTCGCCGGCCGGCACGGTAGGATCTGGCGGCGATTGCATATTCCGGCGGCCGTCCGGATCAGCCGGCGGGAGGTGCTGGCACATGCCAAGTCAAGCCGGGAAAGCGCGCGAAGTCGCGGTCAAAGGTGATCCAATCGCAACCCCACTCGATCGCGAGCGCCGCGAACCAGGCATCAGTGACGCGTGGTCCTCGCGTATCGGTTTCGATGCAAAGCCTCTTGAAGATCCCCCAATGTCGTTCCCCCGGCTCGACAATCTGGCAATGCGGCAGTTCCAGGAGGTAATCGCAAAATCGGAATGCCTCTTCCAGCCTACTGGGGGAGCGAAATACGCGCGCATCTGTGGTAACCCGGACAACCGCGTTCAGCACTAATGGCGAGACCCCGAAACGGGCATCCCCGGACGTGATGCCCGCGAGCCACGGTCGGCAGGAAGCATGCTGCGGCACGTCGGCACGAAACGCGTAGATCAGGACATTAACGTCCGGCAGGATCACTTGAAGCGCTTCATGCGCGCGACATACTCCAGATCGTCTGCCTCCTGGACTTTCCAAAAATGCGTGAGATCGACGCCCGGCATCAGGCCGCCCCTGGCCTTACTGACCGGCGGCATCCTGGGTCTTGCAGGTACCGGTTTGGCTTCTCTGATAACGACGAGCTGCAAGCCTTCTTCAATCAGCGCAGTCAGCGTACGCCCTTGAGCGGCGGCCTTCCGCTTCGCACGCTGCAAAAGCTCTTCGGGAAGTCGCACCGTCGTTCGCCGGTTCATGTATCGTAGCATACTACGTCGTCGATGGTATGTCGATATGTCTGCTCGACACTTGTCGGAGGCCGGAAGGATGCACTTGGAAATTCGTGCGGACGAATTGACAGCCCTCCGAGGCGTCCTCATACTCCACGGCTTTCCTGCCCCGTGCTTTGGGAGTGTCGGCTCTGCCGGCCGCCCTGGCGAGGAGAGTGGCGATGATGCGCGATCCCGGCATGAGGCGCCGGCTTGGGATGGCGGCCGGAACCTGGCCGCGGGCGGACCGACGACGACGATAGCCCGGTCTTTCGTCGCCAACCGAATTCCGCAAAATCTGTCGCGCAGGAGAAAACCGTGATTACACCTGTAATGCCGACCTATGGCCGGTGGGACGTTTCCGTCGAGCGGGGCGAAGGCTGCCACCTTTACGCCACCGACGGCCGCAAGTTTCTCGACTTCACCAGCGGCATCGCCGTCACCTCATTGGGGCACTGCCACCCGCACCTGATCGAGGCGGTGAGCGAGCAGGCCAAGAGGCTGTGGCATGTCTCCAACCTGTTCCAGATCCCCGGCCAGCAGAGGCTCGCCGAGCGGCTCGTCGCCAACAGCTTTGCCGACACCGTGTTCTTCAACAATTCCGGAGCTGAGGCGGTCGAGCTGTCGATCAAGGTGGCGCGCAAATACCAGAGCGAGACCGGCCACCCCGAACGCTACCGGGTGATCGGCTGCCACGGCTCGTTCCACGGCCGCAGCTTTGCCACCCTCGCCGCCGCCGGCGCCGAGGCTTACCTCAAGGGGTTCGGCCCGGTGATGGACGGGTTCGACCATGTCGCCTTCAACAACCTCAACGAGATGCGCGCCTCGGTCACCGGCGAGACGGCGGCGATCCTCGTCGAGCCGGTACAGGGCGAGGGCGGCGTGCGCGCGCCGTCGGCCGATTACCTGAAGGG
>DASYUS010000022.1:0-2861 GCA_036000945.1 Allostellaceae bacterium | reverse complement strand
TCGGGCATGCTCGCGGCGAGGTCCGTCACGCGGCGCTGGTCGGCGAGGTCCTCGCTGTGGTGCATCGGCATGTAGAAGAATTTGCGCCACACCGGCGGCAGCGCGGCATCGAAGCGATTTGCCAGCGCCCGGTCGGCGACGGCGCGCGCCAAGGGATCTGTCGCGTACGTGCGCGGGTCGCCGCGGAAGATATTGCGCGGGATCTGGTCGAGCAGCAGCACCAGCGCGAGGGCGCTCTCCGGCACCGTTTCCCACGCCGCGAGCGCACCGGCGGCGGCCTTTTCGTAGTCGGCGAGAAACAGCCGGCGCAACATGTCGTCGTGATCGGGGCTGCTCCTGAACCAGATCGTTCGATGATACTCGCGCTCGGGGTCGCCCGGCGGTCCGAACCAGAAATCGAGCAGCGCCTGCGCCCGCTCCGGGATCAGGCCATTTGCCGACATCACGCGGCCCGCCCGATCCCGGGCCTCGCCGGGATTGCCGCCTCGCCGGCCAGCGTCGTGCGGCGCACGTCGCGCACCTCGTTGCGGTCGAAGCGGCGGGCCCGGTGCATCGTCTGGCGGTTGTCCCACATTACGAGGTCGCCGACCCGCCATCGGTGGCGATAGACGAATTCGCGCTGCGTCGCATGCTCGGTCAGCTCGTGCAGGAACATGCGCGCCTCCGGCACCGTCCAGCCGACGATCGCCCCGGCGTGCGAGGCGAGAAAGAGCGACTTTCGCCCGGTCACCGGGTGGCGGCGGACCAGCGGCTGGCGCACCGGCTTGAAGGCGGCGATCTCGTCCGGCGAGAGGTCGGTGAAGCCGATCGCCGCGCGCGAATAGATCAGCGAATGCTCGCACACCAGATCTTCGACGATCGCCTTGGTGCGATCGTCGAGCGCGTCGTAGGCGGCGCGCATGTCGGCAAATTCGGTGTCGGCGCCCCAGGACGGGATGACCCGCCCGGAGAGCAGCGAGTATTTCGCCGGGATCGGTCGGAATGAGCTGTCCGAGTGCCACAGCCGGTCGCCGAGCTTGAAAAACCACACCCGGTCCTCGGCCGACATGATGTTGCCGTTCTTGTCGAGGTTGGAAAAATCGGCGATGCCGGGCCCGAGCCGCTGTTCCTCGCGCCGCCGAATATGCCCGGGCGTCGCATAGCTTTCGAGCGCGCCGAACTGGCGGGTGAACGCGAGCTGCTGCTCGTCGTCGAGCGGCTGGTCGCGGAACACCAAGACCGCGCAGCGGTCCATGCCCGCCTCGATCGCGGCGACCGCCGACGGATCGAGCGCCCTGGTGCAATCGACTCCGGAAACCTCGCCGGCGAAGACCGGCGTCAGCGGGCGGATCTCAATCGGCATGTCTGCTCGGCTCCTTTGGCGCAATCCAAAAACATGAATCTCGCATTCCCGGCGAAAGCCGGGACCCACCTTTCCGCAGTCCGAGCGCTTGGATCGATGGGCCCCGGCTTTCGCCGGGGATGCGATGGTAGGGGGCGGAGAGGGAGAAAAGCATCAACATTTCATCATCAGGGCCGCCCGTCGCCGAGCGGATGCTTGCGCAGGAAATCGAAATCGCAGCCCTTGTCGGCCTGCAGGATCTCGCGGCGGTAGAGTCGGGCGTAGCCGCGCTCCGGTATTGGCGCCGGCGCCGCGCTGCGGCGCGCCAACTCGTCGGGCGCGACCAGGAGGTCGATACGCCGCTCCTTCACCGAGAGGCGGATGCGGTCGCCGTTCTCCACTTTGGCGAGCGGCCCGCCCGACGCCGAATCCGGCGTCACGTGCAGGACGATCGAGCCGTAGGCGGTGCCGCTCATTCTGGCGTCGGAGATGCGCACCATGTCCTTGACCCCGGCGCGCGCGAGCTTTGAGGGGATCGGCAGATAGCCGGCCTCGGGCATACCCGAAGCCGACAGCGGCCCCGCATTCTGCAGCACCAGAAAATCGTCCGGCGTCACATCGAGATCGGGGTCGTCGATGCGCGCCGACAGATCTTCGAGCGAGGTGAAGACGACGGCGCGGCCCTCCTTCTCGAAGAGCCTCGGATCAGCCGCCGAGCGCTTGAAGATGGCGCCCTTCGGGGCGAGCGAGCCGAACAGCGCGACGAGCCCGCCGACCGGCTGCAGCGGCTCGGCCAGCGGCCGGATCACTTCGCGATCGACCCGCCCGGCCGGCGTGTCGAGCCGCGCACCCAATGTCTCGCCCGCGACGGTGAGGCAATCGAGGTGCAACAATGGTTTAAGATCGCGCATCACCGCACCGATGCCGCCGGCGGCGAACAGGTCCTCCATGTAATAGGGGCCGGTCGGCTTCAGATCGACGAGGACCGGCGTCGAATCGCTGATCTCGTTGATCTGCTTCAGGTCGATGTCGATGCCGGCGCGCCCGGCGATCGCGGTGAGGTGCAAGACTGCGTTGGTCGAGCCGCCGATCGCCATCAGCACGCGCAGCGCGTTCTCGACCGCGTGCGGCGTGACGATCCTGTCGGGGGTGAGGCGGGTCGCGGCGAGGCGCATCGCGGCCCGGCCCGTGGCCTCGGCGGCGCGCAGCCGGTCGGCGTGGACCGCCGGGATCGCCGCGCTGCCGGGGAGGATCATGCCGAGCGCCTCGACGACCGACGCCATCGTGCTGGCCGTGCCCATCACGGCACAGGTCCCGGCCGTAGTCGCGAGATTGCCCTCGATCTCGTCGATCTCCGCCGAATTGATCTCGCCGGCGCGGAATTTCGCCCAGAAGCGCCGGCAGTCGGTGCAGGCACCCAGGCGCTCGCCCTGCCAGCGCGAGGTCATCATCGGCCCGGCGACGAGCCCGATCGCCGGCCTTCCCGCCGACAGCGCCCCCATCAGCTGCGCCGGCACCGTCTTGTCGCAGCCGCCGACCA
>DASYUS010000021.1:0-1875 GCA_036000945.1 Allostellaceae bacterium | reverse complement strand
CGAGACGCCGAGCGGCTGGACCGGCTTTGTCAAAAGCCGGCCGGATGTCGCGCTCCCCGACATCCAGTTCCTGTTCCGCGCTGCGCCGGCGGCCGCCGGCCCGTGGCTCGCGCCGTTCAAGCCGGCTTTTGCCGACGGGTTTGCCCTGCGCGCGGTGATGCTGCGGCCGGAAAGCCGCGGCGAGGTGACACTCGCCTCGGCCGACCCGCGCACGCCGCCGCGCATCCGGCAGAATTTCCTCGCCACGGAGGGCGACCGGCGGACGATCCGCGACGGCCTCAAGCTGGTGCGCCGGCTGATGAGTGCGCCGCCGCTCGGCGATTTCGCCGCCCGGGAGCTCGCGCCCGGCCCCGACGTGCAGAGCGACGCCGACCTCGACGCCTACATCCGCGCCACCGCCGCCACCGCGCACCACCCGCTCGGCACCTGCAAGATGGGCCCGGCAACCGACAAGACAGCGGTCGTCGACCCCGAGCTGCGCCTCTATGGCGTCGCGGGCCTGCGCGTCGTCGACGCCTCGGTGATGCCCGACCTCGTCGGCGGCAACATCAACGCCCCCGTCATCATGATCGCCGAGAAAGCCGCCGACCTGATCCGCGGCCGCCCGCCGCTGCCGGCGGCGGCATAGCTGCAAGGCTTTCGGCAGCGTGCCGCAATCGTAGGATGGACCGAGCGCAAACGAAGCCCATCATTTTCGCCGCCAACGGTTGAGGGCTTCGCTTTGCTCAGCCCATCCTACGCGGTGCCAGCGGCTGCTTAAGGCGCCGCATTGGCGCGGCTGCGCAGATAGATGATCCAGTAGACCAGCGCCACGAAGGCCGTGCCGCCGGCGCCCTTCGACGGCGGCGATCCGGAGAAAGGCCACGCGCTGCTCAATGTGATCTGCCAGGGTAGCGGCGAGGGTGATAGAATCGGCGCGCAGCGCCGGGTGGGAAGCGCGATGAGCGAGGCGCCGGTCGAACGCAGGCTGGCCGCCATTCTGGCGGCGGACGTCGTCGGCTACAGCCGGCTGATGGGAGCCGACGAGCTCGGCACGCTGCGCGCACTGCGGGCCTGCCGCCGCGAGCTGGTCGACCCGGCGATCGCGGCCCGCCACGGCCGCATCGTCAAGACGACCGGCGACGGCCTGCTCGCCGAGTTCGCCAGCGCGGTTGACGCGGTCACCTGTGCGATTGCCATGCAGCGTGGGGCCGCCCGGCGCAACAAGGGCGTGGCCGACGACAAACGGCTCGTGTTCCGCGTCGGCATCAATCTCGGCGACATCATTCACGAGGCGAACGACATTTTCGGCGACGGCGTCAATGTCGCCGCCCGCCTCGAAACCCTGTGCGAGCCGGGCGGCATCTGCATCTCCCGCGCGGTGCGCGACCAGGTGCGGGACAAGCTGCCGGTCGCCTTCGCCGATCTCGGCGAGCAGACCGTCAAGAACATCGCGCGGCCGGTGCGCGCGTTCGGCCTGACCGCGGAGGCGATTGCGGCCGCCCCGGAACTTGCGCCGGGCAGCACCGCTCCGCCGCGCCGCCGCATCCGCACGTGGCTCGCCGCCGCGGTGGCCGCGATCGTGCTGGCGGGCGGGATCGGTGCGGCCGGGTGGTGGTGGGCGCCGCCGCGTCCGGCGCCGCCCGCGCCCGCCATCGACGCCGGCAAGCCTACCCCTGCGCCGGCCCGCGCCTCGATCATGGTGCTGCCGTTCGCCGAGCCCGGCGGCGAGACGGGCGGCGACTATTTCGCCGATGGGCTGACGGAGGACATCATCGCCGCGCTCGGCCGCTTCCGCGAGTTGTCGGTGATGTCGCGGGCCGCCGCATTCGCCTACAAGGGCAAAAGCCCGACCCCGGCCGAGGTCGGGCGCGATATCGGGGTGCGCTACGTCGT
>DASYUS010000020.1:0-2225 GCA_036000945.1 Allostellaceae bacterium | reverse complement strand
CGCGAGCCGTCCCATACAAGACCGGCAGCGGCCGCATCGCGACCCGCTGGATCTGTCCGGACTGCGGCTCGTGGATTGGCGTTGGCCCAAGCATCGCTGCCGTCCGCAACGTGCGGGCCGGCACCTTGGACGACACCTCGTGGCTGCAGCCGTCTGCCCATTTGTGGACACGCAGCAGGCAGCCTTGGGTTGTCCTGCCCGAGGCCAGCCAGATTTTTGAAACGCAGCCCGCTGACCTGTTGGGGTTTCTTTATTCGGGGAGCTGAGACAGCGCAGCTTCTCTAAAGGGTGCGACGAGGTTTTTTCTGAGCACGGAGTGAAGCCATGCAACAAAATCGGGTGAAGCGCATCATGCGGCAGGGCGGGCTGGCGCTCGGCACTCATGTCGGCGGCATCCCCGACCCGCAGATCGTCGAGATCATCGGGCTCTCGGGCTTTGACGCCGCCTTTATCGACATGGAGCACACGACGCTCGATCTGCACGACGTGCAGGCCTGCGTGATGGCGGCGGAGCGCGTCGGCATCACGCCGATCGTGCGCACCCCGGGGTTCGACCCGGCCTTCATCCTGCGCCTTCTCGACCTGGGGGTGCAGGGCATCCAGGTGCCGCATGTCTCCGACTCCGAGACGGCGCGCGCGGCGGTTGCGGCGGTTCGCTATGCGCCCGACGGAGAGCGCGGCATGGCGGCCGGCGGCCGCGCCGCTGAATACGGCAAGATCCCGCTGTTGGAACACATGGCGAGTTCGAACCGCGAGATCCTCTTGGCCTGCATGATCGAGGACATGGCGGCGGTCGAGCGGATCGACGAGATCGCCGCGGTGCCCGGCGTCGACCTCCTGGCGGTCGGGCCGTCCGACCTGTCGCGCTCGTTCGGGGTTAGCGGTCACCCCGACCATCCACGCCTCGTTGCGGCGATCGACCGGGTGCACGAGGCGGCGAAGAGAGGCGCCGGCTGCCGGCTGGCGATCCCGCTTGCCCATGCGGCGCTGCCGCGCGATGCGGCTCAGCTGAAGGCGATGGGCGTCGGCTACACCAATTGCGCTCCGACCCCGGAGGCGCGCCTCCTCAAGTCGATGCAGGAGCAGTGCGCCGCGCAGCGCAAGCTGCTGGCGTAGCGGGCGTCCCCTATAGGTAACCGAGAAAGATCGTCAGCGCGCCGGCGCCCAGCGTGGCAAACATGAACACCATCGCACCCATGGGGGGAACTCCGCAATTCCGCCGCCGCGTTGGTTGAAGCGGCGAAGCCCTAACGCGCCCAGCCTATCGCTCGGAGATTGCCAAATTCTTACGACGAGCGCGGTCACCAGCCGCCGTCGACGCCGATCGCCTGGCCGGTGACGAAGCCGGCTTCGTCGGAGGCGAGATAGGCGATCATCGAGGCGACCTCGTCGGGCTCGCCGAAGCGGCCGACAGGGATCGCCTTCGAGCGCTCACGGAAGCCGATTTCGAGGTCGTCGCCGTATTCCCGGCGGTTGGTGCTGATCGCCCGCGAGGTGCGGATCGGGCCGGGGCAGACGGCGTTGACCGTGATCCCGTAGGGCGCGAGGTCGAGCGCCAGGGACTTGGTGAAGCCGACGATCGCCGCCTTCGAGGCGGCGTAGGTCGCGCGCTTCGCGCCGGGCCGGAAGGCCGCCTTCGACGACACGCTGACGATGCGGCCCCATTTCGCCTTGCGCATCGTCGGCACGGCGGCGCGTGACATCAGGAAGGCGCCCTTGGCGTTGACCCCCATCGTCAGATCCCAGGCGGCGACCGGCACGTCCTCGATCTCGTTGCGGTCGGCACCCTGCGGCGCGCCCGCGTTGTTGACGAGGATGTCGAGCCGGCCGTAGCGCGCCAGCACCTCCGCGACCATGCGCTGGGAATCCGCCTCCTGGCTGACATCGCCGAGCACCGACGAGGCCGTGCCGCCGGCTTTGGCGATCTGTTCGACGAGCGTATCGACGCCGCCCCAATTGGCGTCGGTATCGCCCGGCGCGTTGAACTCGTTGGCGACGCCGGCCGGTCGCACATCCGACACGACGACCGCGATCCCTTTCGCGGCGAGCGTCCGCGCCGTCGAATTGCCGATGCCGATCGGTTTGCCGCAGCCGGTGATCAACGCGACGCGAGTGGGATGGGGCATCGAGTCCTCCTGGCGTTGTGGTTCGTCCATCTGCACCCCCACCCTAGCCCTCCCCCGCTGGCGGGGGAGGGGACATAAGGAGCGCGGCGAGGAGATTCC
>DASYUS010000019.1:0-2348 GCA_036000945.1 Allostellaceae bacterium | reverse complement strand
CCGAGGCGCCGGGCCGCCCCGGCCTCTACCGGCTCTTGGCCTGGCTGTCACCGGGGTTTCCGATCGGGGCGTTCAGCTATTCGCACGGGCTCGAGGCCGCTGCCGCCGCAGGTACGGTGCACGACCGCGCCAGCCTTGAAGCTCGGGTCGCGGCGATCGTCACGCAGGGCAGCGGGCGGGTCGATGCCGATATTTTGCGTTCAGCCTACCGGGCGGCGCAGGACGGGGACGTTGCCGCGCTCGACGACGCCAACCGGCGCGGCATCGCGTACCGGGCGAGTGCTGAGCTATCGCTCGAAAGCGCGCAGCAGGGCGCGGCCTTCCTCGCGACCTGTCTTGCCGCCTGGCCCGAAGCATTTGTCGAGGCATGGGCCGCCCCTCACCCCGGCCCTCTCCCCGCAAGCGGGGAGAGGGAGAAGATGGGAAAGGCTTCATCCAGCGTTCCCTCTCCCCGCTTGCGGGGAGAGGGACAGGGTGAGGGGGGCACGGACGCGGTCTGCCACGCCGCGGTGTTCGGGGCGGTGGCGGCGCGGGCCGGGATCGCGCTCGACGACGCGCTGGTCGGCTATCTGGAGGCATTTGCCGGCAACCTCGTCTCGGCCGGGCTGCGCCTCGGCATTGTCGGCCAGACCGATGGGCAGCGCATCCTTGCGGCTCTGGAGCCGGTCGTCGCCCGCGCGGCGGTGGCGGCGATGGTGCGCGACCCCGAGGATTTCGGGTCCGCCACGTTTGCCGCCGATCTCGCCTCGATGGCGCATGAAACCCAATACACGCGGCTGTTCCGCTCATGAGGGAACCGTTGCGCGTCGGTATCGGCGGGCCGGTCGGCTCGGGAAAGACCGCGCTGATGGACCGGCTCTGCAAGGCGATGCGCGGCCGTTTCGAGCTGGTGGCGATCACCAACGACATCTATACCCGCGAGGATGCCGAGTTCCTCGTGCGGAGCGGCGCGCTGCCGCCCGAGCGGATCTGCGGCGTCGAGACCGGCGGGTGCCCGCATACCGCAATCCGCGAGGACGCCTCAATCAACCTGGCGGCGATTGCCGAGATGACGCGGCGCTTCCCGAAGGTCGATATCGTGCTGATCGAATCGGGCGGCGACAACCTGGCGGCGACGTTTTCACCCGAGCTGGCCGACCTGACGATTTACGTCATCGACGTCGCGGCGGGCGACAAGATTCCGCGCAAGGGCGGTCCCGGCATCACCCGCTCCGACCTGCTCGTTATCAACAAAATCGATCTGGCGCCCCTGGTGGGCGCGAGCCTCGACATCATGGCGCGCGACGCCCGACAGATGCGCGGCGAGCGGCCCTTCGTCTTCACCAACCTCAAGGTCGGCGAGGGGATCGAGCGGATCGTCGAGTTCGTCGTGACCCAGGGCGGACTTTGATGCCGCCGGCGCGTTACAGTCGAGCAGATGCTGGTCCTCCACGCGCGCACCGGTGAGATTCGCGAGCTGCCGGCCGATCTCGGCACGGCCGCGATGCCGCCCGGGGTCGTGTGGATCGACGCGGTGACGCCGAGCCCGGACGAGGTCGCCTATGTCGAGCGGGTGACCGGGCTCTCCCTGCCCACCTACGAGGAGCTCAGCGAGATCGAATCGTCGAGCCGGCTGCGCACCGACGACGGCGTCTTGTACATGAGCGCGCCGGCGGTGCACCGCGCGATCGCCGGCGCGCCGCAGACCACTCCGGTCGGCTTTGTGCTGAACCCGGAGCTCCTGGTCACGGTGCGGTTCGAGCCGCTGACGGCGTTCGCCAATTTCGGCAAGACGACGCCGGGCACTGCCGCCGAAGCCTTCGCCGGGCTGGTCGAGGCGGTGATCGACCGGATCGCCGACATTCTCGAACACATCGCGGCCGAGCTCGACACGCTGTCGCACCGGCTGTTCCGCTCCGGGCCGATCGACGGCAGCAAGCGCCGCCGGCCGGCGCGCGAGGCGGCCGATCTCAGGGTTATCCTGCGCCGGGTCGGGGCCAGCGGCGACCTCGTGTCGCGGATCCGCGACAGTCTCCTCGGCCTCTCGCGCATCGTGCCCTACGTCGCCAGCCTAGGCGCGGCCTGGCTGCCGGAGGCGGTGAAGCCGCGCCTCGAAACGATGCGGCACGACCTCGCCTCATTGAGCGATTACGACGCCCATCTCGTCAACAAGGTGCAGCTGCTGCTCGACGCCACGCTCGGCCTCATCAACGTCGAGCAGAACGACATCATCAAGGTGCTGACGATCGTTTCGGTGGTCGGCGTCCCGCCGACCCTGGTCGCCAGCATGTACGGAATGAATTTCAAGGACATGCCGGAACTCAGCTGGGCCTGGGGCTACCCTTACGGGCTGGCGCTGATCGCGATCA
>DASYUS010000018.1:0-6503 GCA_036000945.1 Allostellaceae bacterium | reverse complement strand
CACATCCCGGGGCATGGCCGCGCCCGGGTCGACAGCCATCGCGCCTGTCCAGTCGTCGCGGCCGATCACGCGCTCCTCGCGAAGACCGATTTTGTACCGTTCCGCGCGCTTGCGGCGATGCCGTGGGCGATGACCGCGCATATCGTCTTTGCGGCGATCGACAACCGCGGCCCGGCGACGTTTTCCCGACAGATGATCGACACGATCATTCGCGACGAGATCGGGTTTGACGGCGTCTTGCTGTCCGACGACATTTCGATGGGAGCGCTGGACGGTGCCCTCGGCGAGCGCACCCGGCGGGCTCTCGATGCCGGGTGCGACGTGGTGTTGCATTGCAGCGGGGTGATGGACGAGATGGCCGAAATCGTCGACGCCGCCCCGCCGGTCTCGCCGGCGGCCCAGCTCCGGATCGCGCGCGGCGAGCGGCTGCGGCGTAGTCGGCACGAGGGTTTCGATCGCCGCGCGGCGGAACAGCGTTTCGCCGAGCTGTTGGCCGGGGTGGCAGGCTCGGCGCCCGAGCAACCGCGGTCGCACGCATGAACTCCGCCGCCCAGTGGACGAGCATGCTGCAGGAGGCCACTACCTGGGTGCTGCCGGTCATCTTTGCCGTGACGTTTCACGAGGCGGCGCACGGTTTTGTCGCCTATCGCTTCGGCGACGACACGGCCCGGCGAGCCGGGCGCATGACGTTGAACCCGCTCGCTCATGTGGATCCGCTCGGCACCGTGCTGTTGCCCGCCCTGCTCTACGTCACCTCCGGGTTTCTGTTCGGCTATGCGAAGCCGGTGCCGGTCAATTTCGGCCGGCTGCATCGTCCGCGGCGCGATATGGTCCTGGTCGCGCTGGCTGGGCCGGGGATGAACATCCTCCTGGCGATCATCTCGTCGCTGTTGTTTTACGGGATCGGTTGGGTGCCGTCCGGCGGGGCGCGGTGGGCGGCGGAGAACCTCGTGCATTCGCTGCAGCTCAACGCGGTGCTGTGCGTCTTCAACATGCTGCCGTTCCCACCGCTCGACGGCGGCCGGGTTGCGGTCGGCATCCTACCGCGGTTTCTGGCGCGCCCGCTGGCGCGGGTCGAGCCGTACGGCATGCTGATCCTGATGCTGATTTTCATCGTCTCCTACGCCGGCGTGCGCAGCGGCCTCAATTTCAACCTGCTCGGGTGGCTAATCGGCGTGCCGGCCGATGCGCTGATCCAACTCGTGCTGCGGCTGACTGGGCACGGCGGGTGAGCACGGCCGAGCGGCCCGGCGAGCCGGCGCTGATCCTCGATCTCGATGGCTATGAGGGGCCGATCGACCTGCTGCTCGCCCTCGCGCGGGACCAGAAAGTCGACCTTGCCAAGCTGTCGATCCTGGCGCTGGCCGAACAGTATCTTGCCTTCATCGCCGCGCAAACGCGGCTGTGCATCGAGATCGCCGCCGATTATCTGGTCATGGCGGCGTGGCTGGCCTACCTCAAATCCCGCCTGCTGCTGCCCGAGCCGGCGGCCGAGGATGACGGCCCGAGCGGCGAGGAACTGGCCGCTTCGCTGCGCCACCGGCTTCAGCTGCTCGCCGCGATGCAGCGCGCCGGCGCCGCCCTGATGGCCTGCCCGCAGCTTGGCCGCGATGTGTTTCTGCGCGGCGCGCCGGAGGGGCTACCACGGGTCGACCGTCCGGTTTGTGAGCTCAGCCTCTACGAGCTTCTGGCGGCCTATGGCGAGGGCCACCGCCGCAGTCACGCGCGCGTGCTGACGATCGAGCCGGCGGCGTTTCACTCGCTCGACGAGGCGCTGCGCCGGCTCGGCCCGTTCATCGGCCAGGTGCGCGAGTGGCGCGAACTGGCGGCGTTTCTGCCGACGGAACTGCGCGGCGCGGCATTTCGCCGATCGGCGCTCGCTGCAACCTTTGCCGCGACCTTGGAGCTGACCCGCGCGGGGCATATCGAGCTGCGCCAGGACCGCCCGTTCGGGCCGATCTATCTGCGCAGCCCAGCAGCGCGCCGGGACGGAGCGGCATGAGCGGGCACCGGCAGCAGCTCCGGTTGCTCGAGGCGCTGCTCTTTGCCGCACCCCAGCCGCTATCCGAGCACGATCTGGCGCAACGGCTTGGCGACACCGCAGATGTCGCCGCCCTGCTGCGCGAACTCGCCGAGCGCTATGCGGAGCATGGGGTCAATCTGGTCCGCCTCGCCGGCGGCTGGACCTTTCGCACCGCGCCCGACCTGGCCGACGAGCTGAAGAGCGAGCGCATCGTGTCCCGCAAACTGTCGCGCGCCGCGATTGAGACCCTGGCAATCATCGCTTATCACCAGCCGGTCACCCGCGCCGAGATCGAGGCGATCCGCGGCGTCGCGCTGGCGCGCGGCAGCCTCGACCGGCTGATCGAGGCTGGCTGGGTGCGGCCGACAGGTCGGCGCGACAGCCCCGGCCGGCCGCTCAACTGGGCAACGACCCCCGGCTTTCTCGCCCATTTCGGGCTCGACAGCCTCCGCGATCTGCCGGGGATCGAGGAACTGCGTGCCGCCGGCCTGCTCGATATCGGGCCGGCAGTGCTCGGCGAGGCGGCAGAGCCGGTTGCCGACGAGGTGGAACCGGGCGAATTCGACGATTGAGCGCGCGGCGCTACGCCCTCGCGGCGCCCGCGATTGCCGCTGCCCTGGCTTTCTGAGATAAATCGCGCGCCTTGCGGAGCTGTCGCATGCTGTCTTTCGGTTGCCGGGCCGCCGATGCTGTTTGACATCGGCTGGGCGGAAATGCTGCTGATCGGGGTCGTCGCGCTTGTCGTGATCGGGCCCAAGGACTTGCCGCGGGCCATGCGCACCGCCGGACTTTGGATGCGCAAAGCGCGCACCCTGTCACGCGAGTTCCACAGCAGCATCGACCAGATGATCCGCGAGGCCGAGCTGGAGGAGGTGCAGCGGGAGCTGAAGAAGGCGACCGAATTCGACGTCGCTAAGGAGCTGCAGAACACCGTCGACCCGACTGGCAGCCTATCCGAGAGCATCAAGCCGCTCGACGTGCCGGATTATCTCGACCCAGCACCCGGTCCGGGCGAACTCGCCGCGGCCGAAGCGTTGCCGGAGATATCGCCCCCCGCCGAAACCGTGCGGCCGGGCCCGGGAGCCCCCGCTGGAGGCATGCCCCAACCGGGCCTCCTGCCGGTAGGTGCGGTGAATCCTTTTCCCGCAAATCCTGAGCCGATGGGCTCGTCCATTGCGGCGCCCAAGCCGGCTCCCGAGCCTGAGCCGGCACCCAAGCCGCGACAGCCGTAGCATCTGGCGATGGCCGACGACGATCGAGAGGCAGAACTTGAAGGTGGCAGGATGCCGCTGCTGGACCACCTGGTCGAGCTGCGCAACCGGCTGATCTGGTCGATTGTTCCAATATTTGTGACCTTCGTCATCTGCTATCAATTCAAGCAAACGATATACGAATTCCTGGCACAACCGCTGTTCGACATCCTCGGCAAAGAGCCCGGTCGAAAGATGATCTTCACCGGGCTGACCGAGGCCTTCTTCACCTACATCAAGGTGTCGTTCTGGGCGGCGATCTGCTTGTCCTTTCCGATCATCGCCATCCAGGTATGGAAATTCGTCGCGCCGGGCCTCTACAAAAACGAGCGGCGGGCGTTTCTGCCGTACCTGGCCGCCACCCCCATCTTGTTCATCATGGGCGCCTCGCTTGCCTATTTCGTGGTGATCCCGTTCGCCTTCCAGTTTTTCCTGAGCTTCGAGACGCCGGGTGGGGAGGGCACGCTGCCGATCGTCTCGGAGCCCAAGGTCAACGAGTATCTGTCGCTGGTGATGACCCTGCTCTTCGCTTTTGGGGTCGCCTTCCAGCTGCCGGTCTTGCTGACCCTGATGGCGCGCGTCGGGCTGGTCACCGCCGCCGGCCTCGCCTCGAAGCGGCGCTATGCGATTGTCGGCATGTTCGCGGTTGCCGCCGTGCTGACCCCGCCCGACATCGTCAGCCAGACCTGCCTCGCCGTGCCGCTGGTTCTCCTCTATGAGGTCTCGATCTACTCCTGCCGCCTGGTCGAGAGGGCGCGGGCCAAGCGCGAGGCAGCGGAAGAGGCGGATTTGGCCGGCGGCGGAAGACCGGCGCCGGGGGAATAGCCCAGCGCCGCCCGGCGGCCGAAACCGCCGCCCGTCCGAGTCGTGGTTACACCGATCGGCGCCGCTGGCGGGCCTGCTTCAGGCGGCGCAGCTCGGCCTCGCGTTGTGGCCGGAACAGACAGCGCCCGCTGCACGGCCGGTTGCGACAATACCCGGTGCCGGGCACCCAGGCGCAGTCGCGCGCCCAGCGTACGGCCTCCGGATCGGCAGCGAGTTCGGCAATCATCGCGGAAGGAGGTGGGGCCGGGCCGGGGTCAACATCGGAATCGTCGGGCACGTCGGGCTCCACAATGCGCCGGGCTTTGGGGATCTGGGCCAGCGCCCGTTTTCAGCATTCGGCCTTTCGGCCATATCCCCATCGACCGACGCACAACCAAAGCGCAGCATTGCGTTTATTTAGGGAGCGGTGAATCGCACGCAATTAGACAAGATTGCTTGCAGATATATCGTTAATGCTCCTTCCTGCGGCATCCTGCCGCGCCGATGCGCACCAACTGCAGGCACGATCTTTTGTTGCGCCTGTTCCTGACGACAAATGGAAGGCGAGCATGAGTATTCGGTTGGCCGGCGTGGAATATGGCGCAGGCGACCCGGTGGCGATCCTGCACGGCCTGTTCGGCTCGGGTCGCAATTGGGCGACGATCGCAGGGCGGCTTGCCGCGCGTCGCCGTGTCGTCGCGCTCGATCTGCGCAATCACGGCGCCTCACCCTGGGCCGATACAATGGCTTACGCCGAGATGGCCGACGATGTCTGCGCGACGCTCGCCGCGCACGGCTATCACCGCTTTGCGCTGATCGGCCACAGCATGGGCGGCAAGGCGGCGATGGTCGCGGCGCTCAACCACGGCGCGGCGGTCGAGCGGCTGGTCGTCGTCGACATCGCCCCAGTCGCCTATTCACCCGCCCATCTCGCCCATATCGGGGCGATGCGCGGGCTTGAACTCGCCGGGATCCGGCGGCGTGGCGAGGCCGACGCGCGGCTCGCGCCGGCGATCGGCGATCCCGCGGAGCGGGCGTTCTTGCTGCAGAACCTGGTGTTCGACGCCGGCGAGGCGCGCTGGCGCCTCAACCTCGCGGCGATCGAACGCGCGATGCCCGTGCTCGCCGGCTTCCCCGCATTGTCGCCCGGCGCAGCGTATGACGGCCCGGTGCTGTTTCTGACGGGCGGGCGTTCGGGCTATTTACGGACTGCGCACGAGCCGGAAATTCGCCGCCTCTTCCCGAACGCCCGGATCGCAAAGATCGCCGACGCCGGCCATTGGCTGCATGCCGAGCAGCCCGGGGCGTTTCTCGACATCGTCGAGCCGTTCCTAGCGGGGTGTGGCTAAGATAGGTTCCTGGAGCAAACGCGGAGGGAACGATGAGCCGGCTGGAGGACTACGCCAACAAATACCAATGTGCTCGCTTCGAGCGGCGCGACGGCATTCTGCTGATGACGCTGCATACCGACGGCGGGTCGCTGCGCTGGGGCTTCGGACCGCATGGCGAATTGCCCGAGGCGTTCCACGATGTCGGCGCCGACCGCGACAACCGGGTCGTCATCCTGACCGGTACCGGCGCCGAGTTTTCCGGCCCCCGCGCTACGCCGGGCACCTCGTCCTTTCCGACGCGGCCGGGCTGGGAGCGCATCGACCGCATCCACTGGGAGGGTCGCCACCTCTTGATGCGCCTCTTGGAGATCGAGGTGCCGGTGATCAGCGCGATCAACGGCCCGGCCTGGCGCCACTCGGAGATCCCGCTCCTGGGCGACATCGTGCTCGCCGCCGACACCGCGCAATTCCAGGATTCAGCGCATTTCGCCTCCGACGTCGTGCCGGGCGACGGCATGCACATCGTCATGCCGCTGCTGCTCGGGATCAACCGCGGCCGATATTACCTCCTGACCGGACAGACCCTCGATGCGCAAAAGGCATTGGAACTTGGGCTCGTCGCCGAAGTCTTGCCGCCCGACCGGCTGATGGCGCGGGCCTGGGAACTGGCCGAGGGGCTGGCGAAGAAACCGACGCTGGCGCTGCGCTACACGCGCCTGATGCTGACCGAATTTTTGCGGCGCCAGATGCAGGACTTGCTTGGCTACGGCCTCGGCATGGAACTCCTGGCGCTGTTGGAAAAGCCGGAGGCGCCGTAGCTAAAAATTCTGTCGCCCCGGCGAAAGCCGGGACCCACTCGTCCAGCGACGGAGCGGCAGAACTGTGGATCCCGGCTTTCGCCGGGACGACAATTCATATTATTTTCTCAATCCAGTAATCGCCGCGCTTCTGGTAGCGCTGCTTGACCGCGGCCCAGGCGACGTGGAACAGGGCGTGCTATCCGTACGCTGCGATGAAGCCGACGATCAGCCGGTTGACCTCGCCCGCCTTCTCCATATGCGGCAGATGCCCGGCCCCCTCGATAATGTGCACCGG
>DASYUS010000017.1:0-5037 GCA_036000945.1 Allostellaceae bacterium | reverse complement strand
AGGATGATGCCGATGTTCTCAACGCTGTGATAGGCCAAGAGCCGTTTCAGATCGTGTTGCGCCAGCGCGAACAGCACCCCAAGCACGCCGCTCGATACACCGGCGGCGATCACCAGCCAGCCCCACCACGGCGGCGGCGTGCCGAGCATCGTCAGGATGCGGACGAGACCATAGATCCCGACTTTGATCATCGCCCCCGACATCAGCGCCGAGGCGTGGCTCGGCGCCACCGGATGGGCCTCCGGCAGCCAGACATGGGCCGGAACGATCCCCGCCTTCGAGCCGAAGCCGATGAGCGCCAGCAGGAACACGCCCGACGCCAGCGCCGGATCGTCGCGCAACACCGCGGCATAGCCGGCGAAATCCGAGGTGCCGGCGAGCCCGCCGACCGTCACGAACATCACCAGGAGGAAGGCAGTCCCGAGATGCGTCGCCGCCAGGTAGGTCCAGGCCGCGTGCCGCACGCTCGCCCGCCGGTCGTCAAAGATGACCAGGAAAAACGGCGCCAGCGCCATGATCTCCCACGCCAGCAGGAAGAGGAGTCCGTCGCGCGCCGCAATCACCAGCGCCATCGCGGCGGTCAGCAGGTTGAGATAGAACCAGGTCGCCGCCGCTCCGCGCCCGTCATTGTCGCCGGCGGCGAGATAGCTGCGGCCGTAAATTCCGGTGACCACCGAAAGCCCGAAGATCGGCAGCAGAAAAAACGCCGACAGCGCGTCGATCTCGAGATGGAGGCTGCCGCCCGGCATCGGCCAGGCGCCGGAGAACCGCTCGACCTCGCCGAGCACCAGGACCCGTATCGCAACGAAAAGCCCCAGCGCGGACCCGGCAACCGCGCCGATCTGGCCGGCCGCGTGCGCCGGGCGCGAACGACCGCCGAGGATGAGAGCCGCAAAGCCGCTCAAGACCAGCACGAGAAGCGCGACGGTAAATTCAGCCATTTCGACCGGCGCACGTCCGTACCGGCCGGCTCACCACATCAAGCCGCAGCTCGGTCGCATGGCGGATGCCGCGGTGGACCGCGCCGATGTCGAGCGATTCATGCATGCCGTAGCTGAGGGGGAAACAGCCGCGAAGGTCAAGACCAAAGCGCGGGCTGGCGCGGGTGCGCGGCAGCCCGACAACCCGGTGCATGACGTGTTGCGCCTTGCCGATGGCCGGCGCAAGCGGAGGCTGTCGGATGACGAATATGCCGCACTGGGCACTGCGCTGCGCCGGCCCGAGGCGAAAGCGACTGGCCGTGCCGCCGGGCTCCGTCAGCCGCGGTTGAGTGCCGAGCCCGGCGCGACCCACGCGAACAGGCGCTGCCCGCAGAGGGCGGCAAGGCCGACCAGGATGGCCGCGGTGCCGACGTTCCAAACGAGGATCAGCACGCTGGCATCGAGATCGTGAAACAGCGACAGCGCCGTCGCCGTCATCGCGGCCACCGCGAGGCTGCCGGTCAACGTCGCGGCCGTCGGCCGCAGCGGCGCGGCATAGCGCAGCATGACGAGCAGCGCGAGCGACAGCGGCAGGCTGGTCAGGACCAGCGTCGCAAAGCAGCGGGCGGTCTCGCCGAGACGCATGTCGCCCGGTCCGAGGGCTATCCAGTTCGTCAGACACTGATAGCCGATACTCGACAGCCAGATGCCCAGCGCCGGCGACGGCAAGAGCACCCAGAGACGCGACCGGTCGGGCAGACTCACCATGAACGCGGCGAGCGCGGCGCAGATGCCGGTCAACAGAGCAGCCGCCAGGCTGATGACGAACTGCGCCTGCTGCAGCCGCTGCGCCAGGTCGGGCCGGATGCCCTGGCTAATCGCAAGCAGGCCGAGAACCGCGGCGACAAGGACCAGCCAGCCGAGAGCGCGCACCAGCGGCGGGCGCAGGCGGCGCACCGGGGTCACGCCGCGCGCCAACGACTCGATCAGATCCGGCGTCGTGATCACGGCGCCGCACTCCCGACGCCGAGGATCTTGCGCAAGCTCTTGATCGCGCGATGGGTCGCCACCTTAAGCGATGCGACTGTCATGCCGCTTATCGCAGCCGCCTCTTTCAACGACTTCTCCTCGATCTTCAGCAAGCGGATCGCCCGACGCTGCCCCGCCGGCAGCTTGTCGATTGCCTCCACAAGATCGCGTCGCTCCAATACCTTCTCCGACAGGTTCGCCTGATCGGCGGGAAAGGTTTCGTGCTCCGGCTGGAGGATCGTCTCGCGCGACCGCAGGCGCCCCTGGCGGCGCAGCCGGTCTATGAGCCGATGATTGGCAATGGCGACAAGCCATGGGCCGAACGGCCGGGTCGGATCGTACGTGTGCCGTATTGCGTGGAGGGTCAGCAGAATGTCCTGGACGGCGTCCTCGACGTCGCTGGCCTCGCGGTGGCGGCGTGCGGCAAGGGCACGCAGATACGGGGCAATCCCCTCCAAGAGGCGTCGGTAAGCCCAGCTGTCGCCGGCCTGGGCGCGCGCCATCAGGATCGACCAATCAAGATCGCGCGCGCCGGAGGCACGCGTCGGGCAGCTCCGTGGGTCGCTCTCGAACAACATCAGCGACGACAAATTTGAGCGCCGGCCTGTCGGCATCGGCGAGTTCCTTTCGCGAGTCAGGGTGCTCAAGCGCGATGGCTGACGGCTCGTCCCTGGCCCCAAGCAATCTTTACACGAGGATGGGAAGAGGCCGCCGAACTATATTTCTTGAGCCGGCGGTAACCTTCCGCCGTCTATGACCGTAGTCGCCAGCGCGCGGGATCGACTGCGAGCACCCCCGAAGAAAGCGAGTCCCGGCAATGCTCAATCGAACGCGAGCGCACGCTTTTTCCGGCCTCGCCGGCATCGGGCGGCGGACGACGGCGAGTTTGGCGAGCCTGGCGGAATTCCTTATCGGCAGCTCGCCGAGGCGCACGCTTCCCTCGCGCATCAGCCGCGACATCGAAGAGCCGCAGGAATAAGGGCGAAATCATCGTCGGCTGGACGCAGGCGTGTTTGGTCGCGTTCTTCGCAACGCTCTACGCGGTCTCGCCGAAATCGTTCGCCGCCGGCATGCCGTTCCAGCCGGTGCCGTGGACGCTCGCTGTCTACGCTCTGTTCACCGCGGGCCGTCTTGCTCTCGCCTATCGCGGCCGATTGCGCCGCGGTTTTGTCGCCCTTTCGGTGGTCGTCGACATCGCGGTGCTGATGATCACGATCTGGAGCTTTCACCTGCGGTATCAGGCGCCGCCGGCGCTTTACCTGAAGGCGCCAACGCTGCTTTACGTCTTCATTTTCATCGCCCTGCGCACGCTGCGGTTCGAGCCGGGTTTCGTGCTGCTCGCCGGAGGATGCGCCGCAGTGGGCTGGTTAGGGTTGCTGCTATACGCGATGTGGGGGCCGGACTTCGCCGGCTTCACTCACAGCTATCTGGCCTACGCGACGTCGTACGAGATCCTGCGCGGCGCCGAGATCGACAAGGTCATCTCGATCCTCGTTGTCACGCTCATCCTCGCCGTCTCGCTGGCCCGGGGGCGGCAGCTGCTCGCTCGCTCGGTCGCGGGTGAAAACGCCGCCAGCGATCTGTCGCGCTTTTTCGCGCCGGAGGTCGCCCAGCAGATCCGGCTCGCCGACGGCGATGCCGCGAGCCTCCGCTGCGAGGGGTGTCACGCCGCCATCCTGATCACCGATCTGCGCGGCTTCACCGCCCTCTCGCATGGCTGCTCGGCGCAAGAGCTGATTAGCCTGCTCGGCGAGTACCAGTCGCGGCTGGTGCCGATCATCGAGCGGCACGGCGGCAGCATCGACAAGTATCTCGGCGACGGGATTCTCGCCAGCTTCGGGGCGATCGTGCCGAACACCACCTATGCCGCCGATCTCTGCCGCGCGATTGACGAGCTGGCCGCGACCGCCGAGGCCTGGCGGCGCGAGCGCGAGGCGCAGGGAATGCCGGCGCCCGCGGTCGGGATGGCGGGCGCGGTCGGCGACATCGTCTTCGGCACGATCGGGCCCCCGACGCGGCTCGAATACACCGTCATCGGCGAGGTGGTGAACCTCGTCGCGAAACTGGAGAAGCACACGAAGAGCGAAGGTGTGCAGGCCGTGACGACCGGCGACGCCTATACGGCGGCGATCGCCCAGGGTTACCGCCCGCCGCATGCGGCCGAGAAACGTGAGGCGCGGAAGGTGGACGGCCTGACCGGCCCCGTCGATCTGGTGGTATTGGCGTAACCTTCGCCTCGCCGGACCGAACCTCTTGTTGTCAGCCCTGGCCAGGTGGCCGGGGATAGGGACCGATCGCGTGTGAGCAGACTTGATTCAATGTTTCAATTGAATACTCTAGATGAGAGCCGGCCATGAGAACGACGCGGAAATTGGCGGCAGGCTGAAAGGAAACCCTTATGAGTGATAACAGCAATCTTTCCCTCGAGCAGAGGGCGATGCAGGGTGCCCAGATGACGCCGGAAGAGCGCAAGCGCATGTGGCTGGCGATCTCGCCGATCACCGAGGAACAATTTGACGCCTTGCAGGCGGAGCAGCGGGCCCGCCAAGCCCGCGTGCCGCCACCGGGGACCATCGCTCCCGACTTCGAACTCGAAGTCGTGACGCGCGATCGCAAGCCAACCGGCGAGAAAGTCCGCCTGTCGGCATTGCAGGGGCAGCCGGTCGGACTTGTCTTCGGCTCCTATACCTGACCGCCGTTTCGCAATTGGGCCGTGCGCCTGAACGAAATCCACGGCAGGTATCGGGACCGAGTTCGGTTTTTCGTCGTCTACATTCGCGAGGCTCACCCCGACGACGGCTGGAGGGTGCCGGAGAACCTGCGGCAGGAGATCCACGTCCGCGAGCCGAAGAGCGCATCCGAGCGCCGGGCAGTGGCGATGTTGTGTCAGATCAACCTCGATCTCGAGATGCCGATGCTGGTCGATCAGATCGACAACCGGGTCGAGGAGAGCTACCTCTCGCGGCCGCTGCGGCTCTACCTGATCGGCCGCGACGGGCGCATCGCTTATACCGGCGACCAAGGTCCGTTCGGCTTCAACCCTGACAGCTGGGAGGCCGCGATCAAGGCGGAAATCGGCGCCTAGGCG
>DASYUS010000016.1:0-2787 GCA_036000945.1 Allostellaceae bacterium | reverse complement strand
CGGGCCGCCTCGGTGCAGCGCAGCACCAGATCGTATTCGCCGCGACCGAGCAACGGCTCCGCCGGGTCGGCGACCGATTGCAGGAGATCGGCGTGCGCGCACCACAGCCGCCCGATGTAGTTGGTCGAGATCAGCAGGTCGGGCGACCATTGCGGCTTGAAAAAAGCCTCGACCGCACCGGTGGCCGGGTTGCGGCAGCGCTCGTCGCTGTAGAAAAAATCGCCGTCGGGATGCAGCGCTGCGGCAATCGCCATTTCGAGAAACGCGTCGACGCCGAGTTCGTCGCCCGGCGAGAGGACGGTGAAAAACGTCTCGCCCCCGGGGATGCCGGCGCCCCAATCGACCCCGGCCAGGGCGCGCGGTGTGGGGTCGCGAACCACGGCGATCCGATCGGCGACCGGTTGCCACCGGGCGAGCAGCCGATCTGCCGCGAGGGTGGCTGGTTTGCCCGTCCCCTGCGGCGCGACCACCAGCCGCCAGTGCGGATAGGCCTGGGCGCACAGCGTCGCGAGCGTCACGCCGGCCCAGAGCAGCGAGTCCTCGTCGTCGCCGAGCGGCAGCACGACGGCAAACCGCGCCGGCCGGGCGCAATGTTCCAGAATGTTGCGATCGAGGTCGATTTCGGCCTGCGCCATCTTGCGTTTCAGCGACCAGGGCCCCGGTGCGTCGGGGTGTTCCTCGACCTCGATCTGGAAGTCGATGCGCGTCGTCCGGTCGGACTTGTCGCGCAAGGTAACCGACACCGTATGGTTGCCCTCGGGAACGACGCGCATCGGCAGCAGGGCCGAATAGCCGCTGGCGAGCGAATCGTCCCAATCGGGGAAAGCCGCGCGGATGTCGAGCCGTCGCAACCCGTAATCGGCGAGCGCGAGCGGCCGGCCGTCGACGGCGATCTCGATCGCCGCGACACCGCTCCGGGCCAATGCCCAACCGCTGATCTGCAGGTTGCCCCGGACCGGCCGTTCGACGGCGCCGTCGATCACCTCCGGCGCGTCGAGGTGGAGCCGGTGGTCCGCCCCGGCATCCGCGCGGCCGACGCTGCTTGCCGCGCCGGCGACAACCCGAATAGGCGCCTCGTGGATCTCGCCGTCTTCGCGGCACACCCGCAGCGTGACGACGCGCTCGCCCTCGATCGGTTTCCCGGTCGGCAGGTCAAAACTGAACCCCGGACGCCGGGCATGGGGAAGGCCGGGGTAAAGATTGCCGACATCCGGTCGCTCCAAACCGATTTTGGCCTGACCGAGGTCTTCGCCGTCGAGCAGGACCACGATCGCCTTCGTCGGCGAGGGGCAAACCGCCCATCCTCTGAGCGTGATCCGCCCGGCGGCGGTGACCGCGATGTCGTCGCAATGATATTGAAAGTCGCTGGCCGTCCTCGCTGCACGAGGCGGGCGGATCGTGGGAATTTCCACCTGAGCGGCCGCCTTCGCGGCAATGCCGGTGCGCGCAACCGCCGCCACCGAAAGCGTTTTGACGCCGGGCCCGTGCGTCCCAACAGCGGCGATCAGCCGGAAGCCGGAAAACCGCGCATTGGGATAATCCGGATGCAGCGTCTCGACATCGCTGCGCGCCCGGCCGAACTCGGCCTCGCCGATGCTCGTGGCGCCGATGAAAACTTCAACCGACTCGATCTGCACGAGGCAGACCACCCAGCCCTCGACGCGCAGCACGCCGTTCGGGTCGACGACGGCGTCTTCGATGCAGAGCTGCATCGGTGGCCTGACGGCGTCGGGCTGTTTCGCCCGGGCCGTCTCCGTCGGGTCGACAACGCCGACGGCAACCTCCTGCGGCGGTATCTCGACGCTCAGCGGACGGTGGCCGACCTCACCGTCGGTGGTGCGTACCGTCAGCAGCGTCTCGATCGCGGCGCCTGTCAGGCCGGCGAGGTCGAAAGCAAGGATGAAGCCGCAATCGGCGGCGCCGGGACGGTCCGGGTACAGCCTCTCGATGTCCGGGCGGGCCAACCCGTAGGTCGCGTTGCCGACGATGCGGCCCTCAATCGATACCGTAATCTCGGCGATCGGCGCCGCCGCCAAGGCCCAGCCGCTCACCGAAAGCCGAGAATTTCCGCCGGGCGTCCCGACGACGCCGAGCGCCTCGATCGCGACGAGGATCGGCGGCTTGGCCAGCTGATCGGCGGTGCCGGGCTGCTGCCTCAGGGGGCGTCCGCCGGCGGCGGCCTCGCGCCGCGTCGCGATGCCCCGAGCGGCACCGACACGGATGTAATGCAGGAGCGGGTTGCTCGGCTGTTCCCCCCGCTGGCGGCATTGCTCCAGGTAAAACGCGGCGTCGAAGTCGCGATGCGGGTTGCGGCCCTCGCGCGCCCCCTCCTCGAGGTAGTGAACCAGCGGGTCGACATTGCGCAGCGCCACGTCCGGATAGGTCGCCATATAGTATTCGGCGTCGAACAGCCCGGATTTTCTAACGTCTTCGTAGTCGCCGAACAGCGCTTCCATTACATTTCCCGTGCAGTCAACCGCGCAGCCCGAGCCGCCCGCACCAATCCTGGAGGGGCAGCAAAAACCGGTCGCGGATAGGGCGCCCCTTCCTACCCTTCAGCGGCGGGGGATTCAAGAAAGCGCAGCCGTGGCCGGCGCCGCAGCCATCTGGAAGGATGCGACAAAAGCAGCGGGCCGGGCGTAGGCCCGGCCCGCGTCCGGTGTGGCGCAGGGGTCAGGGCTGGTCGGGTACGAGCGGGGGCTCGCCGCCGACCTCGTCCCAGATCTTCACATGGTGATACGGCTCGCGCAGAAAGCCGAGGCTGACGACGATGCCGACCGCCGACAC
>DASYUS010000015.1:0-2280 GCA_036000945.1 Allostellaceae bacterium | reverse complement strand
CAATACGTCGATTACCTCCTGGGCTCCGGGCCGATGCTGGTCGGCCACGCCCATCCCGAGGTCGTCGAGGCGGCGCAGCAGCAGATCACCAAGGGCACGACGTTTTTCGCCAACAACCGGCTCGGCATCGAACTGGCCGAGGCGATCGTCGAGGCGGTGCCGTGCGCCGAGCAGGTCCGCTTTGTCTCCTCGGGCAGCGAGGCCGACCTTTACGCGATGCGCGCCGCCCGCGCCTACACCCGGCGCGACAAGATCCTCAAGTTCGAGGGCGGCTATCACGGCATGAGCGATTATTCGCTGATGAGCCTCGCCCCGAAACGCTCGGGCAATTTCCCGCTGCCGGTGCCGGATTCGGCCGGCATTCCGAAAAGCGTGCGCGACGAGATGATCATCGCCCCGTTCAACGACGCCGACGCGGTCGCCGACCTCGTGCACGAGCACAAGGACGAGCTGGCGGCGGTCATCGTCGAGCCGTTCCAGCGCATCATCCCGCCGGAGCCGGGGTTTCTCGCGGCCTTGCGCAAGATCACCGCCGACAACGGCGTGCCGCTGATTTTCGACGAGGTGGTGACCGGCTTCCGCCTGGCTTACGGCGGCGCCCAGGAATATTACGGCGTCGTGCCTGATCTATGCACGCTCGGCAAGGTGATCGGCGGCGGCTTCCCGCTGGCGGCGATCGCTGGCCGCACCGAGATCATGAAGCATTTCGACAAGAACAAGGTTGGCGACGACAACTACCTGGTGCAGATCGGCACGCTGTCGGGCAATCCGGTCGCCGCCGCGGCGGGCCTCGCGACGATGGCGATCTTGCGCCGCCCCGGCGCCTACGAGCAGATCCACGCCACCGGCAAGAAGCTGATGGCGGCGCTCGGCCGGCTATTGCAGGAGGCGGGCATCCCGGCGCAGATTTCGGGCGAGCCGCCGCTCTTCGATGTCGTGTTCAGCCCCGAGCCGGTGCGCGATTATCGCACCACGCTCGCCGGCGATGCCGAACTGATGCGCCGTTTCAACGCGCTTTTGCGCGAGCGCGGCATCCTGAAGGGGGAGTCGAAATACTACATCTCGCTCGCCCACACCCCGGACGACATCGCCTTCACGATCGCCGCCTGGCGGGATGCGATCGGGGCCCTTCAGAGGCAATAGGTGGTAGCGCCGTCGCTCGTCTGCGTCAGCCGGGCCAGTCGCCGAGAACGGCGGTGTGGGTGACCAGGCCGCTGTCGGCCTCCCACAGGTGCAGCTGATAGCCTGGCGGCTCGAAGCGGAAATTGAGGCGCGCCCCAGGCCGCAAGTCGAGCGCGACCTGATGGGCCGTGCTCGGTGCGGTGCCGGCAACGGTGCCGGCAAAGCGACGGTCGATGCTGCGGTGCAGGTGGCCGCAGGCGATCCGCTCGATCTGCGGGTGGCGCCCGACGATCTCGGCGAGGGCCGGGATATTCTCTAGGCCATACCCGTCCATGTAGGTGATCCCGGTCGCGAACGGCGGGTGGTGCATCATGACGAGGGTCGGCCGGTCGGGCGCCGCCGCGAGCACGGCATCGAACCAGCCCAGCCGCTCCTCGCACAGCGTCCCGCTGTGCTGGCCCGGGATCGAGGTATCGAGCGCGACGAGGCGCAGCGGGAAATCCTCGATCGTGTACTGCAGAAACCCGTCCGCCGGTAGATAGCCGTCGGCGGCAAACGCCTCGCGCAGCGGCCCGCGCGCGTCGTGATTGCCGGCGATCACATAGACAGGCATCGCCAACGGCGCCAGCAGGCGGCGCAGGTGCTCGTATTCGGCAGCCGCGCCGTGGTCGACGAGGTCGCCGGTGACGATCGTCACGTCGGGCCGCGGGTCGAGCGCATTGAGCGCGGCGACGGCGCGCGCGAGGCACGCGCCGGTGTCGATGTCGACGCGGACGCGCTCGACGCCCGGCGAGGCGATCGGCGCCTTGAAGATCTCCCCCGGCGCCAGAATGTGCGTATCGGTGATCTGGGCGATCAGCATCAGCGGCCTCCGGACAGCACAAACACGCCTTGTTCGGCCAACAGGTTGGCGAGATTGCCGCGGGGATCGAGGTGGAACGGGTGGCCGTGCCGATCGAGCGTCAGGCTGCGCTCGATGCGGGCGCCGAGTTCGTCGCACAGCCCGACAAAATCGCGGATCGTGCAGAGATGGATGTTCGGCGTGTCATACCATGAATTGTGCAGCAACTCGGACACCGGCATCCGGCCGCGCAGCAACAGGCCGAGGCGGATGCGCCAGAAACCGAAATTGGGAAACGACACGATCGCCTGTTTGCC
>DASYUS010000014.1:0-6808 GCA_036000945.1 Allostellaceae bacterium | reverse complement strand
ACCATGCTGTTCCACGCGCCGCACGCCTCGCAACGCCCCGCCCAGCGCTGCGCCACCGCGCCGCATTGCTGGCAGGCATATCGCGCTTGGGTCTTCATGCGACGCGGACCTCCATCTCGATCGGCCCTTCGGCGCGGCCGTGGACGAACTGATCGACATAGGGGTTGTCGGTGGTGTCGATCTCGGCCGTCGGTCCCTGCCAGATGATGCGCCCTTTGTGCAGCATCGCAATGCGGTCGGCGATCTTCTTCGCGCTCACCATGTCGTGGGTGATCGAGATCGCGGTGACGCCGAGCCCGCGCACCCGGTCGATGATCAGGTCGTTGATAACATCGGCCATGATCGGGTCGAGCCCTGTTGTCGGCTCGTCGAAAAACAGGATTTCCGGTTCGGCCGCGATCGCCCGCGCCAGCGCCACCCGCTTCTGCATGCCGCCCGAAAGTTCGGCGGGGCTCAGCGCGCCAACTTCGGGGCCAAGCCCGACCGAAGCGAGCTTCTCCAGCGCGATCTCGCGAGCCTCGTGCCGCGGCATGCCGCGCCCCTGGATCAGCCCGAACGCGACATTCTCCCACACGCTCAGCGAATCGAACAGGGCGCTGCCCTGGAACAACATGCCGAAACGGCGCATCAGAGCCGTGCGCGCGGTACGGCTGATCCCGACGGTTTCCACCCCGTCGATGCGGATCGACCCGGCCTCGGGGCGCATCAGGCCGAGGATGCATTTGACCAGGACCGATTTACCCGTGCCCGACCCGCCGATGACGACAAGGCTCTCGCCGGCGCCGCATTCGATGTCGATGCCGTCGAGCACGCGCTTCTCGCCGAACGATTTCTCGACGCCGCCGACGGCAATCTTCGGGACGGCGTCGCTCACGCGAAAAACGCCTGGGTCAGGAAATAGTTGAACAAGAGGATCAGGATCGAGGCGGAGACCACCGCGTAGGTCGTCGCCTGGCCCACCCCCTCGGCGCCACCGCGCGAATAGTAGCCGTGATAGCACCCCATCAGCGCGACGAGAAAGCCGAAGACGGCCGCTTTGACGAGACCGGAGACGACGTCGATCGTCTCGAGATACTGCTCGGTCTGCGTCAGGTAGCTGGCGGGGTTGAAGGCGAGCTTGTAGGTGCCGACGAGAAACCCGCCGAAGACGCCGACGATGTCGGCGACGAGAACGAGAACCGGCAGGGTCACCAGCCCGGCGAGCAGGCGCGGCAGCACGAGGTAGCGCATCGGGTCGGTCGACAGCGTAGTCAGCGCATCGATCTGCTCGGTGACGCGCATCGTCCCGATCTCGGCCGCCATCGCCGCGCCGACGCGTCCCGCCACCATCAGCCCGGCGATGACCGGCCCCAACTCGCGCGTCACCGACAGCACGACCACCGTTGCAACCGCGCCCTCGGCGTTGAACCGGGCGAAGCCGGTATAGGATTGCAGCGCCAGCACCATGCCGGTGAACAATGCCGTCAGCCCCACCACCGGCAGCGAGTAATATCCCATATAGACGATCTGCCGCAGGATCAGGCGGGGGTAGAAGGGCGGCGTAACCGCGGCCGCGAGCGCGCGCCCGGCGAACAGCACAAGCCGCCCGGTCGCCGCGAGAAAGCCGAAGAAGGCCGCGCCGACCGACGCGAGAAAGGCGATCATTCCGAAGAAGCGACGTCGGGAGGGTCGCGATAGACGCGGTGATAGCGCGAGCCGAGCGCGGTGAGGATCTCGTAGCCGATCGTCCCGGCGTCGGCCGCCGCGTCGTCGACGCCGTAATCGCTGCCCAAGAGCTCGATCGTCACGCCGGGGCGGGCCAGCGCCGGAGGGATCGCCGTGACATCGAATGTGACAAGATCCATCGAGACCCGGCCGAGGAGAGGAACGCGCATGCCGGCGAGATAGCCGCAGCCGCGATGGCTCAGCGAACGCAGCCAGCCATCGGCATAACCCAGCGCCACAACCGCCGCGCGGCCCGGCGCCTGCATGACATGCGCGGCACCGTAGCCAACCGACTCACCGCTGTCAATTTGGCGGATTTGCAGGATTTTTCCACTCAACCGGACAACCGGCCGCAGCGGGTTGGGGCGGCCGGGCTGCGGGTTGACGCCGTAGAGCGCGGCGCCCGGACGCACGATGTCGAAATGATAGTCGGGCCCGAGAAAGATGCCAGAGGACGCCGCCAGGCTCGCCGCCACCCCCGGCAGCCGCACCGCCGCCGCAGCGAATCGGGTGCGCTGCCGCTCGTTCATCGCGTGGTCGGGCTCGTCCGCGCAGGCGAGGTGGCTCATCACCACCCGCCAGGCGATCGGCGGCGGGTTTTCGATGAGGGTGATGAATTCGCGCGCCGAGAGACCGAGCCGCGCCATGCCGGTATCGACGTGCAGGATGGCCGCAGGCCGACCGCCTAGCCTTCGCCACTCGGCGATCTGGCCCGGCTCGTTCAACACCGGAATGAGGCCATATTCGGTGAACTCCGGGGCAGTGCCGGGGAACGGCCCGTTGAGCACGGCGATTTCCGGCGCCTTGCCGACCGTCTGGCGCAGTGCGATCCCCTCATCCAGCGTCGCGACGAAAAACATCCGGCAGCCGGCCGCCGCGAGGGCGCGCGCCACCGGCGCTGCGCCGAGCCCGTAGGCGCCCGCCTTGACGACGGCGGCGCACAGCGCCGGCGCCGCCCGTCCCGCCAGCTTCCGCCAGTTGGCGACGATCGCGCCGAGGTCGATTTCGAGGATCGCGCCGGCGCGCGCCGTCGGGTCGGTGGTCATCGCCGTCCCCGATCAAAAATACCGGGTTCCCGGCACTGGCCGGGACCCATCGGTAAGCCACCGAGCCGTTGACGCATGGGTCCCGGCCTGCGCCGGGAACCCGAGGAAGTATAGACCGCGTTGATCTTCGCTAATACTCCTCTGTCGGCAAGTGCTCCGGGCCGATAAAGTTGTCGAACTTGGTGGTCTCCGGCTCGAAATGCAGCCTGACCGTGCCGATCGGCCCGTGGCGCTGCTTGGCGATGATGATGTCGGCCATGCCGAAGGCGGCCTCGCAGCGTTCCTTCCAGCGGTCGTAGCGGTCGTTGAACTTGTCCTCGCTCTCCTCCGGACGCCGGGTCGGCTCGCCGCGCGACAGGTAGTATTCCTCGCGGAAGATGAACATCACGACATCGGCGTCCTGCTCGATCGAGCCCGATTCGCGAAGGTCGGCGAGCATCGGCCGCTTATCCTCGCGCTGCTCGACGGCGCGCGACAGCTGCGCACAGGCCAACACCGGCACGTCCAGTTCCTTGGCGATCGCCTTCAGGCCGCGGGTGATGTCGGAAACCTCCTGCACCCGGTTTTCCATCGCCCGGTTCGAGGCCGACGGGCGCAACAGCTGGAGGTAGTCGACGACGATCAGACCCAGCCCCTGCTGGCGCTTCAATCGCCGCGCCCGGGTGCGCAGCGCGGCCACCGAGAGGGCCGGCGTGTCGTCGATATAAAGCGGCACTGCTGCCAGGCGTTGGCTCGCGGCGACGAACTTATCGAAATCCTCGCGCCGCACCTCGCCACGGCGGATCTTGTCGGAGGAAGTGCCCGACTCCTCCGCCAGGATGCGGGTGGCGAGCTGCTCGGCCGACATTTCGAGCGAGAAGAACCCGACGACCGCGCCGTCCTCGGCCGACCGGCTCAGGTCGATGCGGCCGTCGGCGGCGCGCGCCGCTCGCCATGCCTTGGCGGCGTAAAAGCCGATATTGGTCGCCAGCGCCGACTTGCCCATCGACGGCCGCCCGGCCAGGATGACGAGGTCGGACGGGTGCAGGCCGCCCAATTTCTTGTCGAGGTCGACAAACCCGGTCGCCACGCCGACAGTCTTGCCGTCTCGCTTGAATGCCGCCTGCGCCATCGTGATCGCGGTGGTCAGTGCGGTCGTCAGCGGCTTTGGGCCGCCTTCCGCCTGGCCGGTCGTCGCCAACTCGAACAGCTTCGACTCGGCGCGCTCGATCTGCTCGGTGGCGGGATCGTCGAGGTCGTGGCGGAACGCGTCGGCGACGACATCCTGGCCGATCGTGATCAGTTCGCGGCGCAAGTGGAGGTCGTGAATCGAGCGGCCGTAATGCTCGGCATTGATGATGGTGACCGCGGCTTCGGCAAGGTGCGCCAGGTATTGCGCGCCGCCGATCTCGGCCAGCGCGCCGTCCTGGTCGAACAGGTTTTTCAGGGTGACCGGGTTGGCGATCTGGCCGCGCTCGATCAGCTTGCCCGCGGCGGCGTAGATCCGCCCGTGCACCGCATTGCCGAAATGCTCCGCCAGGAGAAACTCGGAAACCCGGCTATAGGCCGTGTTGTTGATCAGGATCGCGCCGAGGAGCGCCTGCTCGGCCTCGGTGTTGGCCGGCGGCTGCGGCACCTCCTGGCCGGGACCGGGGTCGCGTAACGGCGTGATCCGCGCGGTACTGCTCGTCTCCATGCCGCAGGAGGATACCACCACGGCACCGTCGGACGCCGTGCTATTCGATCCCCAGCCTGTGGAACCTGGGGACGATCACCCAGTGAAGCTCGCCGCGAATCAGGCGGCCCGTCCGGCGGGCTGTTCTGCGGCGGTGCTGCGGGCGCGTTCCCGATCGATCATGTAGTCGCGGGTCAGCGGCACGGTATCGACCGCCTTGGCCATCTGCATCTGGAAGACGATCGAAGCATCGCGCCGGAACGAGAGTTCGGAGCCGACCAGGTACATCTCCCACATCCGGCAGAAGCGCTCGTCGTAGAGGGCGCGGATGCGCTCGCGGTTCTGCTCGAAGCGGCGGCGCCAAGCGCGCAGCGTGTCGGCGTAATGCAGGCGCAGGATCTCGATGTCGGTGATCCACAGCCGCTCGCGCTCGACCTGCGGCACGACCTCGGACAGGGCCGGCGAATAGCCGCCGGGGAAGATGTATTTGCGCAGCCACGGGTTGGTCGTCCCCGGCCCGTCCATGCGGCCGATCGAATGCAGCAGCGCCACCCCGTCGGGCGCGAGCAGATCGCCCAACTTGCGGAAAAACGCCGGGTACTGGTTGACGCCGACATGCTCGAACATGCCGACCGAGACGATCCGGTCGTAGCGGCCGGTCTCCTCGCGGTAATCGCGCAGATGAAAGCGCACCCGCTCGCCGAGCCCCGCCGCCGCGGCACGCCGTGTCGCCACCTTGTGTTGTTCCTTGGAGAGCGTGAGCCCCGTCACGTCGGCGCCCCACTCGGTGGCGAGATAGAGCGCCAGCCCGCCCCAGCCCGACCCGATATCGAGCACCTTGTGCCCCGGGCGCAGCAGCAGCTTGGCCGCAAGGTGCCGCTTCTTGTTCTGCTGCGCAGTGTCGAGATCGTCGTCCGAGGAGCGGAAATAGGCGCAAGAATATTGCCGGTCGCGGTCGAGGAACAGCTCGTAGAGCTGGTCCGACAGATCGTAATGATGGGCGACGTTGCGCCGTGCGCGCGGGACCGGGTTGTACTGGTGGAAGCGGCGGACCAGACGCCCGACCAGATCGCTCAGCCGCATGATCGGCATGCGGGGCAGCGCCGCGTCGTTCGACACCAGGACGTCGATGAAATCGTAGAGGCTGCCTTCCTCGATGGTCAACGTGCCGGCCATGTAGGCTTCCGGTACGAAGAGCCGCGGCTTCAGCAGCAGCTTCCAGTGGAGCGCCCGGTCGTGCAGCCGGATCGTCGCCGACGGGCCGGGCGAGCCCTCGAATTGGTGCCGCTTGCCGGCGGCGTCGATGATGCTGAGCCGGCCGATACGAATAAGCGGGGCAAGCGCAGAGGCGAGCAACATGGCGCCATAATATCCGATAAATGGATCGGCGCAGACAAGACCCTCAACGGGGGGTGGGACTGGTCGGGTCCCGGCGACCTCCAGCCCTGCCTGCCTTGACAGAGCAGGGCCGCAGCTTGCGTAATGACGCCCGTCGAAGGAGGAAGCCGATGCCGGACTCTAGAGTTCAAGACGACACCGAGATCATCCGCGCCGCCTATGCGGAAAAGGTGGGGGAGGCGTTCAAGGTATTCGCGGAGAAGCTGGCGGTAGGCCAGAGCGAAACCTCCTGCATGGACCAGTTCAAGCGATCGGTGCTGTGGGCCAGGAAGGCGAGAGATCTGACCTTGAGCGCGCTGAGCGCGGCCAATGTCGAGCCGGGAGCCGCCGCTGCTGCCAGCGCCCGGGAGGAGGTCGCCGCCGAACCGCTCTCGGCCGAAGATCAGGCGCTGATCGACCAGGTGCTCCGCGGGACGACCGGCCACGCGCCGCCGCCTGTAACGCCCCAGCGTTATCGCGGCGGGTAGCAGGCGCGACGCGATCATGGCCGAGGCAGGTTCCGCGGCATCGCGCGTCACGGCGGCGGTGCTGATCCGGTTTATCGCCGCCGCCTACCGAGCGGCCGGCATTCCGACGGCGGCGGCGGAGCGCGCGGCAGAGTTGATGGCGGCCTCGGACCTCTCGGGCGCCGACGGGCACGGGGTATTCCGGCTGCCGCAATACATCCGCCGCATCAAGGCGGGCGGGCTGAACACCGCGCCCGATATCCGAGTGATCCGGGGCGCCCGCGCCACCGCACTGGTCGATGGCGACAACGGGCTCGGCAGCCTGGTTGTCGCTCGGGCGGTCGAGACGGCGATCGAGCTGGCGCGCGACAATGGGGTCGGCTGGGTCGGGGTGCGGCGCGGCAACCATGCCGGGGCCGCCGCGGTCTACGCCGCGATGCCGCTCGCCCACGACATGATCGGGCTCTATTTCGCGGTCGGCAACGCCAACCACCTGCCGCCTTGGGGCGGCATCGACATGCTGCTGTCGACCAACCCGATCGCCGTTGCGGTGCCGGCGC
>DASYUS010000013.1:0-1648 GCA_036000945.1 Allostellaceae bacterium | reverse complement strand
CACCAGAACCCGGTCGGCGGCGACCAGCGCGTTGATTGTCAAAAGGTTGAGCGACGGCGGGCAGTCGATCAGCACTTCGTCGTAATCGCCGAGACGGCTGCGCAACGCACGCGACAGGAGGAACTCGCGCTGCGGGCGCTGGCTCATGTCGAGCTCGGCGCCGGCGAGGTCCGGCGAGGCGGTGACCAGCGCGAGGCGCGGCACCGCGGTGGTTACGACCGCCGCTTCCAGTTCGCAGTCGCCAAGCAGCAATTCGTAGCTGCCGAGGCTGCGCGCAGCGCGGGCGATGCCGAGCCCGGTGCTGGCATTGCCTTGGGGATCGAGGTCGATGACCAGCACGCGATGCCCGACGGCGGCGAGCGCGGTGGCGAGGTTGACCGCGGTCGTCGTCTTGCCGACCCCGCCTTTCTGGTTGGCAACGGCGATCATCCGCGCTCGTGGAGCGGCGGGCGACGGGCTCGCGTCAACCTGGTTGGTCACGGCGCCTCACCCGGCTCAGGCACAGGATGACCCCGCGCGGATCGGTGCAGCTGTCATGAGATGCGACATCCATTTCCCAGGTTCGGCCGGCGGCGGCCAATTCTTGCCCCGCCTGCTCGCCCTTTGGGAAGAGGCATAACGTGTGGGGGCCGATAAGCGGTTGCGCCAACGAGAGAAGCCGGTCGAGCGGGGCGCAGCCGCGGGCGGTCACCACATCGACGGAGTTCGGCGGCAGCGCCTCGATTCGCGCGTTGCGGACGACGACAGGCGCGGTCGCGATGCGTGCTGCCTCGCGCAGGAAAGCGCATTTGCGCGCATCGGCCTCAACCAGCTCGACCCCCTCGACGCCCATGATCGCCAGCACCAGCGCGGGAAAGCCGGCGCCGCTGCCAAGGTCGACGAGGCTCCGCGTCCCCGCCGGGACGCGCGGGAAAAGCTGCGCTGAATCCAGGAAATGGCGGCGCCACAAGTCTGCGAGCGTGCTGGCGGCGATGAGGTTGATGCGCCTCGCCCATTGCCGCAGCAACCCGGCATAGGCGTCGAGCCGCGCCAATGTTTCACGTGAAACACCGGTCGCCGCGGCGAAGCCTTCGGCGTCAAGCGGCGCGGGGTTCAGGGCGGCGCTTTACGTATTGCAGGAGGGCGACGAGCGCCGCCGGGGTGACGCCGGAGATCCGCGCCGCGGCGCCGAGCGTCGCCGGCCGCGCCTGGCCGAGCTTGCCGCGGATTTCGGCCGACAGGCCGCCGATCGCGGCGTAATCGAGCGCCTCGGGCAAGAGGAGCGCCTCGTCGCGGCGGAAGGCGGCGATGTCGCGCGCCTGGCGTTCGAGATAGCCGGCGTAGCGCGCGTCGATTTCGAGCTGCTCGGCGATGTCGGGTTCGATCGCGCCGAGTTCGGGCCAGACCGCAGCGAGCCGCGCCAAATCGATGCCGGGATGGGCGAGGAGCTCGGCGGCCGAGCGGGCGATGCCGTCGGCGTTGACGGCGAGACCGTGGCGGCGCAGCGCGGTTGGGCTGAGGCGCCGATCGGCGACGAGGCGGCGGGCCGCGTCGAGCGCTGCCAGCTTGCCGGCGAAGGCGCGGGCGCGCTCGACCCCGACCGCACCGATCGCGACGCCGAGCGGGGTCAGCCGCTGATCGGCATTGTCGGCGCGCAAGGTCAGCCGGT
>DASYUS010000012.1:0-3436 GCA_036000945.1 Allostellaceae bacterium | reverse complement strand
TTGCAGCGCGCCTGGCTCGACGGCTTCCTCGCCGCGCTGCTCGGCGACGCCGCCGAGCCGGCGCCGATAAGGATGATCGAGGCCGCTGCCGAGGACGCTGCGCCCTTGCCCGCGCCGGCGGAACCCGAGGGGTTCCCGTGGCACGACCCGGGCCTCGCGCTCGACGAGCGTCTCGCGCTCGCCGTCGGGCGCCGGCCCGAGCGGGTGCTGATGGCGGCGATGGCGCAGACCGATTGCGGCCAGTGCGGCTATCTGTGCCAGACCTATGCCGAGGCGATTGCCAGCGGCGCCGAGGGCAACATCGGCCGGTGCATTCCGGGCGGCAAAGCGACCTCGCGCAAGCTGAAAGAACTCTTGGCCGAGATGGCGGCGCCGGCTCCCGCAACGCTCGTGATTGCCGCCTCGCCGGCCGCAACCCCGGCGGAGATGGCGCGTACGAGCCACGAGCCGTTCGCCGCCCGGCTGCGCCAGGCGCAGCCCCTCAACCGCGCCGGCTCGGAGAAGGATACCCGCCTGGTCGTGCTCGAAACCGACACCGGTGCGGCCGGATTCCGGGTCGGCGACAGTCTCGGGGTCGCTGCCCGCAACTGCCCGGAGCTGGTCGGTGCGATTATCGCGCGCCTCGGGGCGACGCCGGATACCGCAGTCCTCTCGCCCGACGGGATCGAGCGGCCATTGTTCGAGGCGCTGTCGCAAGCCTGCGAGATCCGCCGTCCGTCCGACCAGGCGATCGAGGTGCTGGCGTCGCGGGCGCACGACATCGATGAATCGCGGGTCTTGCAGGCAATGGCCGAGGGCTATCCGGGGGTCGGACCGGACGACGCGGATCTCTTGGATCTGCTCGAAAGCTTTCCGTCGGCGCGCCCACCGCTGTCCGAGCTGGTCTCGGCGCTCGACTCGCTGCAGCCGCGGCTCTACTCGATTGCCTCCTCGCCGAAACACGCCGCCGGCGAGATCCATCTGACCGTCGCCGCGGTGCGCTACGAGAAGCGCCAGCGCCGGCGCACCGGTGTTGCCTCGACCTTCCTCTGCGACCGCCTCTCGCCGGGCGCCGAGATCGCCGTGCACATCCACCCGGGCGAAGCCTTTCGCCTTCCCGCGCCCGACCGCCCGGCGATCATGATCGGGCCGGGCACCGGGATCGCGCCATTCCGCGCCTTTCTGCAGGAGCGCCAGGCGGTGGGAGCGTCCGGCCGCAACTGGCTCTTCTTCGGCAACCCGCGGCGGGGGACCGATTTCCTCTTCGAGGACGAACTGACCGCCTGGTATCGGGGCGGTCTCCTGACCCGGCTCGACACCGCGTTTTCGCGCGACCAGGAGCACAAGATCTACGTCCAGCACCGGCTCCTCGAAAACGCCGCCGAATTGTGGGCGTGGATGGAGGGCGGCGCGCATCTCTACGTCTGCGGCGACGCCCAGCGCATGGCGCGCGATGTCGATCGCGGCCTCGCCTACATCGTCGCCAAGGAAGGTCGGATGGAGCCGGCGGCGGCCCGCGCCTACCTGGCGCGCCTCGCCGCCGAGGGCCGCTACCAGAGAGACGTCTACTGAAGCCATCGGCGATGCCGGTGCGAAGTTTTTCCCGTATCTTGAATGTAAAGGGACAAGCCTGATGAAAAAGCGCGGCGCCGCCTGGATTTCGGATTGGAACCCGGAGGACAAAGAGTTCTGGGAAAGGGAGGGCAAGCTGGTTGCCCGACGCAACCTCATCTGGTCGATCTTTGCCGAGCACCTCGGCTTCTCGATCTGGCTGGTGTGGAGCATCGTCGCGACCAAGCTGCCGCAGGCCGGCTTTCACTACACGACCGATCAGCTGTTCCAGCTTGTCGCCCTGCCGGGGCTGATCGGGTCGCTGATCCGGTTTCCCTACACCTTCGCGGTGACGGCGTTCGGCGGGCGCAACTGGACGGTGTTCAGCGCGGCGGTGCTGTTCATCCCCGCGATTGCGCTAGCCTATTTCGTCACCCAGCCGGACACGCCGTTTTGGCTGATGCTGATCGTCGCGGCGACGGCCGGGCTCGGCGGCGGCAATTTCGCCTCGAGCATGGCCAACATCTCGTTCTTCTACCCCGACCGCATGAAGGGCTGGGCGCTTGGGCTCAACGCCGCCGGCGGCAATATCGGCGTCAGCGGCGTCCAGCTGCTGACCCCGATCCTGATGGGGTTCGGCTTTGTCGGCTTTTATATGGTCGAGCCACAGGGCTCGGGCTTCTACCTGCAGAACGCCGGGCTGATGTGGCTGCTGCCGCTGACGATCGCGGTGATCGGCGCCTATTTCTTCATGAACAACCTGACCGACGCGCGCTCGACGTTCAAGGACCAGCTCGTCATCGTCCGGCGCAAGCACACCTGGGTGATGTCCTACCTCTACATCGGCACGTTCGGTTCGTTTATCGGCTATTCCGGGGCGTTCCCGCTGCTGATCAAGACGCAGTTCCCGACGATCACCGTCGCGATCGCCTTCCTCGGACCTCTGGTCGGGTCGCTCTCCCGCCCGCTCGGCGGCTTGCTGGCCGACAAGATCGGCGGCGCCAAGGTGACCTTCTGGAACTTCATCGCCATGGGCGCGGCGACGATCGGCGTCATGTACTACGTCGAGATCAAGGACTTCGCCGGTTTCCTGGCGATGTTCCTCGTCCTGTTCGTCACCACCGGCATCGGCAACGGCTCGACCTACCGGATGATCCCCTCGATCTTCCGCGAGGAGAAGCTGCGGACGGCGGGCGCGGGCGGCGAGAAGGGGCTGGCGATCAAGCTGGCCGCTATCGAGGCCGCCGCCGCTCTCGGGTTCATCGGCGCCATCGGCGCCTGCGGCGGCTACCTGATCCCGCGCGGCTTCGGCGCTTCGATCGCCGCCACCGGCGGTCCGCATTTGGCGCTCGCCATCTTCTTGTTCTTCTACGCGACCTGCGTGGCGATTACCTGGTGGTACTACCTGCGCAAAAGCTTTCTAGCGCAGCGCCTGCCGAGCAGCCTCGCCGAGGCCCGCGTGTGATCGGGCATTCGGGCAGAGAGCGGCTCGTCGTCGTCGGCAATGGCATGGTGGGTCTGCGTAGCGTCGAGGAGTTGCTCGCCGTTGCCCCCGACCGCTACGACATCACGATCGTCGGCGCCGAGCCGCATCCCGGCTACAACCGCATCCTCTTGTCCGCCGTGCTCGCCGGCGAGAAGACCGTCGGCGAGATCGTCGCCCACCCGCGGTCCTGGTACGACGAGCGGGGGATCGCGCTGATCGTCGGCGACCCGGTGGCGGCGATCGATCGCTGCGCCAAGACGGTGCGGACGGCCGGCGGCGTCACCCTCGCCTATGACGAGCTGCTGCTGGCCACCGGCTCGAAGCCGCTGGCGCTGCCGATCCCCGGCCTCGCGCTGCCGGGGGTCAGCGCCTTCCGCGACATCGCCGATGTCGAGACGATGATCGCCGCGGCGCACACCG
>DASYUS010000011.1:0-6292 GCA_036000945.1 Allostellaceae bacterium | reverse complement strand
CCCGAAATGGTGGCCGATCTCGTGGATCAGCACATGGCGGACGATATCGCGGAGATCCTCTCCACTGTCGCACCAGTAATCGAGGATCGGCCGGCGATAGAGAAAGATCATATCGATGCCGGCCTGCGGATCGCCGACGCTCTTATGCGGCAGCGCGACGCCGCGATAGAGCCCCAAGAGGTCGAACGGGCTGTCGAGGTCCATCGCCCGTTCGGTCTCGGCGTCGGGAAATTCCTCGACGCGGATCACGACCGGCGCGATATGCCGCTTGAACCGGCGCGGGATCGCCGCCAGCGCGGCATCGGCGAGCGCCTCGATTTCGCCGAGCGAGGGAGCGGTCCGCGCCATTACCGCCGACGGCCGGGGTGACCGCGGTCTTGACCAACCGCCCGAAGCGGCGCACTTGCTATGGCGGGCCAACACGGGAGGGCGGCATGGTCGAGAGGCTCACTGGGGCGGCGCGCCATCTGGCGATGCGCGAACTGCATGGCTGGAGCGAGGTCGAGGACCGCGAGGCGGTGCGCAAAAGCTTTCACTTCAGCAATTTCTCCGAGGCCTGGGGGTTCATGTCGCGCATCGCGCTGGCTGCCGAGAAGATGGACCACCACCCCGAGTTCTTCAACGTCTACAACCGGGTGGAGATCATCCTGTCGACCCACGATGTCGGCGGGCTGAGCGAGAAGGACGTGCGCCTCGCCCAGGCGATCGACGAATTGGCGCCCGAACGCGACCGGCGGCGGCCGCTGCCCTGACCCGCCGCCGCGTCAGCGCAGCGGGATGCTGTACATCAAGAGGATCGACTGCTCGCCGGGATTGTTCTTGCCGATCCCGGCATTGGAGGTGTGTTGCACCGCCACACCAAGCCGGCTCATGTCGGGAAACCTATAAGCAAGCTCGGCGCCGGTGCGGAACTCCACCGCCGAGCCGAGGTTGGTGCCCGAGCCACGGGCGAAATAGCCGACCGCACCGTTCGGCGTAAGCACCCAGTTCGGCGTGAAGTTGATGTCGAAGCCGAACCCGCCGTAGCCGTAGAAGGCACCGTCGCTGGTCCCCGCCACGCCGACAAACGGCGCGATGAACCACGCGACGTCGCCGAAGCGGTATTCGCCGCGAAACTCCGCGGCCGTGCGGCTGTCCGGATGCGAGCTGCTCGGCGTGATGTCGAAGGCGCCGGCGCCGAGGGCGAGGTGCGGCGGGTCGCCGGGCGAGCCGAGGCCGATCTGCGCCACCGCCGACGGCGCCAGAGCGCCCCAGACGAGGATAACGAGCCCAAAGATCACCATGGCGGGCGCCGCCCGCATTCCGTTCGTCGATAAGCGCACCCCGATCCCCCGTTCGGTTGCGGCGCCCGGCTGTCGACGGTGCCGCCGAGCATATTAGAAGCGATGATCGTGGCGGCAAGCGAAACCGGTGCGCGAGCAGACCCGCAGCACCGCCAAGCCCTCACCAGCGCTTGGCGCGCTCTGTCGCCAGCACCAGTTGCTCGCGGATGCCCGGCTCCATCGCCGAATGCCCGGCGTCGCGCACGATGATGTATTCCGCCTCGGGCCAGGCCCGCGCCAGTTCATCGGCGCCGCGAATCGGGCAGATCATGTCGTAGCGGCCCTGGACGATCGCCGCCGGCAGATGGCGAATCGCGCCGATGCGAGCGACGAGATCCTGCTCCGGGCCGAACAGGTGCCGGGTGAAGTAATGCGCCTCGATCCGCGCCAATCCGAGGGCGAGGCGTTCTTCGCCGAAGGCGGCGACGGTCTCCGGGTTGGGGAGCAGCGTCGAGCAGGCGCCTTCGTAGACGCTCCATGCCCGCGCCGCCGGCATGTGGACGCCCGGGTCGGGGTCGGTCAGGCGGCGGTAATAGCCGCCCAAGAGATCGCCGCGCTCGGCCTCCGGCAGATGGCCGGCAAAGGCGCGCCAGGCTTCGGGAAATACCGTCCGCATGCCATAGAGAAACCACTCGATTTCAGCGGCTCGGCACAGAAAGATGCCGCGCAGGATGAGGCCGACGACCGGCTCGGGGTGGGTCTCGGCGTAATGAATGGCGAGGGTCGAGCCCCAGGAGCCGCCGAAGACGACCCAGCGGGCGATGCCGAGCTCGTGCCGCAACCGCTCGATGTCGTCGACGAGGTGGTCGGGCGAATTGTCCCGGATCTCGCCGAGCGGGGCCGACCGGCCACTGCCGCGCTGGTCGAACACCACGATGCGCCAATGGCCGGGGTCGAAAAAACGCCGGTGCATCGGGGTTGCGCCAGCGCCGGGGCCGCCGTGCAGGAACAAGATTGGCGGCCCCTGCGGGTTGCCCGACTCTTCCCAGTACATCCGATGGTGCCGGTCGAGCCGCAAATGCCCGGTGCGGTAGGGCTCGATCGGCGGGGACAGGTCGCGGTGGCTCGTCATCGCCTCCAGTGTAGAGTCGCCGCCGCAATTGCGGTAGCGCAGAGCGCGGCTTCTGCCACTTTCGGCCGCTCTCGGTTAGCGATTGGTTATCGGGTCCGGCCAATCGGCAGCAGGATCGCAACCAGATAGATCCCGGCGCTCAGCGCGGTGATCCAGAAGCTGCTCGGCCAATCGGTGTAAAACGCCAACGCGATCCCGCCCCACGCTTCTCCGAGGGCGAGCCCGGCGGCGAGCAAGAGCCCCTTACCGATCCCGCCGGTCAGCCGCAGCGCCGCCGCCGCCGGGCCGACCATCAGCGAGAAGACCAGGAGCACGCCGACGATCTGCACGCACTCGGCGACAGCCAATGCCACGATCGCCAGGAACAGCATCGAATAAAGCCGCGGTGAGACGCCCTTCGCCTCGGCCAGCTCCGGCTGCAGGCTGACGAACAATAGGGGGCGCGAGATCACGGCAAGCGTTGCGACGCTGAGCAAGGCCAACCACAGCAGTGTCCACACTGTCGCACCATCGACGGCGAGAACGTTGCCGAACAGCAAGGCGGTCGCCTGCGTCGCGTGCACCGTGAAAAAGCGCAGAAACAGCAACCCCAGGCCGAGCGAGAACGCGAGGACGACGCCGATCGCCACGTCGCGCTGCGCCAGCCGCTCCCCCATCAGGCCCATGCCGACCCCGGCCGCCACGGTCATCGCCACCAGGCCCCACAGCGGCGCGACGCCGACCAGCACCGCCCCGGTGGCGCCGGTGAAGCCGACATGCGCCAACGCATGGCCGGCAAAGGTCTGGCCGCGCAGCACCAGGAAGTAGCCGACCAGCCCCGAGACGATCGCCACGATCGATGCCGCCGCGAAGGCGTTCTGCATGAAGTCGTAGTCAAGCATTGTCGTGCGGCGCCGCATGGTGATCGTGGGCATGCGCCGCGGCGTGGTCGTGGCGGTGCGCGTCGTGCTCGACATCGTGGCCGCCCGACATGACGAAGATCCGGCCCTTGACGCGGACGACATCGATCTCGGAGCCATAAAGGCGCGACAGCACCGCGCCGGTGATCACCTCGTCGACGGTCCCGAGCGCCGCCTGGCCGCCCCCGAGATAGAGCACCCGATCGAGCGCGCCGAGCAGTGGGTTTAGCTCGTGCGCGCTGAACAGGATGGTGACCCCGAGTTCGGCCTGCAGCGACTTCGCCAACTCGACCACGTCGCTCTGGTAGTGCGGGTCGAGGCTGATCAGCGGCTCGTCGAGCAGCAGGAGCTGCGGGCGGCCGACCAGCGCCTGCGCCAGCAGCAGCCGCTGCCGCTCGCCGCCCGATGTCTCGGCGAGCGGGCGGCGCGCCAGGTCGCCGGCGCCGACCAGGTCGAGGACGCGATCGACCTCGGCGCGCGCCGCCCGACCGAGGAACGGCAGCCCGAGGCGATGTCCGCCGACGACTGCGCCAACGAAATCCCGGCCGCTCAACCGCAGCTCCGCCGCGGCGCTGCGCACCTGCGGCAGGTAGCCGATTGCCGGGTTGCCGCGGGCCGCCGACCGGCCGAGCACGCGGATGCTCCCGGCTCGCGCCGGCACCAGCCCGAGGACGGCGCGCATCAATGTCGTCTTGCCGGCCCCGTTCGGTCCGAGCACGCCGACGAACTCGCCGCCCGCAATCTCCAGGTTAACGCCGGACAGGACATCGCGGCCGCCGAGGCTCAGCGTGACGTCGCCGAATTCGATCGCGCTCACGGAGAAGATTTGGTGAGCGCGCGATCGATGGCGTCGAGCGTGCTCATCATCCAGCCCTGGTAATTCATCCCGGCGGGTTGGGTCTCGGTGACTCCGACCACCGGGATGTGCGAGGCGGCGGCAAGCTTCCGCATGCGCTCGGTGATCGGCCCGGTGGTTTGGCTGTTGTGGAACAGCAGCCTGACCCGGCGGGTCTTGAGGTCGTTCTCGAAGGCGGCGATGTCGGAGGCGGCGGGTTCGGTTTCGTTCATCACGGCGAGCTGGAACGCCTGGTTCCTGTCCTCCAGGCCGAGCGCGGCGAGCAGATAAAAGGCGACCGACTCGGTCGCGGTGACCGGCGTGCCGGCCAACCGCCGGCGCAATTCGGCGATCTTTGCCCGGACCGGCGCCATCGAGCTGTCGAAGCGCGCGAGACGCTCCCGGTAGCCGGCCGCGCCGCCGGGATCGCCGGCGATCAGCATGTCCGACAGGGCTTTGGCGAGCGCCGGCATGGTCGCCGGATCGTACCAGATATGTGGGTTATCGCCGGTCTTCCTGCCGACCAGATCGGCGACGACGATCGGCCGGCACCCGGCCGAACGGGCGGCCCCGAGCATCTTTTCGATCCACGGGTCATAGTCGATGCCGTTGTAGATGACGATGCGCGCCGCCGCGACGTCGCGAGCTGCCGATGGGCTGGTCTCGAACTGGTGCGGGTCCTGGTCGGGGTTGCTGAGAATGCTGGTCACCTTGGCCGCCGGGCCGCCGATCTGCCGGGCGATGTCGCCATAGAAGTTTTCCGCCGCGACGATCCGGACCGGGTCGGCATGCGCTGATGACATTGCCATGACGACGCCGACAAGCCCGAAGAGGATGAGTTGATGCAAGACTACTTCTCCAATTCTGTCGTCCCGGCGAAAGCAGGGACCCACCATTCAACTGCCTCGTCGGAGGATCAGTGGGTCCCTGCTGGCGCCGGGCCGACAATTCGAAATGATGGCGGCCGGCGCCGAGCGCGTCAGGACCGTAACGCTATGTCACCGGGATCTTGTAGAGGTTGACCGCGTTCTCGAAAACCAGCTGGTCGAGTGCCGCTTTCCCGAGCGCCGCCTCCGCCGGGGCATGCCCCTCCGACTTGGAGTTCGGCCACGGGCTGTCGAGGCCGGGGAAGTCGCTGGCCCACAGGAAGTTGCCGAGGCCGATCTCGGGGGCGCGGCGAAAGCCTCCCTCCTCCTCGACCTCGAACGTGAAGAAGACCTGGCACTTGACGAACTCGCTCGGGCGAGCGGACAGCGGCACGTCGGGCTTGAAGACGCGGGTCGACCCGCCGAACTCGTACTCCCGGTCGAAGCGCCAGAACATGAAGGGGACCCACCCGACACCGGCCTCTTCGAGGACGAAGTGCACCCTGGGGTGGCGGTCGCAGATGCCGGAAAAGACAACGGCGCTCATCAGCTCGGCCATCGCGCCCATCGGGAAATTTGCGACCCGCATCAGGGACTGGTTGCGCGGTTCGAGGCCGGCAACGCCGACCCCGATCTGTCGCGTGCCGCCGCTCGGATAGGCGTGCAAATTGACCGGCATTCCGGTTTCCGCGGCGGCCGCCCAGACCGGCTCCCAGATCTGGTGCATCACCGGCTCGGGCGCGAAGACCCAATCGAAGATGACGCCGGTCGGCAGCCCGAACTCGGCCACCCGCAGCAGCTCGGCGACGGCTTCCTCGGGCGTCATGCAGGGCAGCGGCAGCAGCATGATGAACCGGCCGTTCGATTCCTCGTACAGCTCGCGCGCCCAGTCGTTGACGGCGCGCACGCAGGCGGCGCGCAGTTCCGGGTCCTTGATCTGCGATATCTGCTCGTAGGGGCCGTTGACGAGCTCGGCGTCGACCCCGTCGCGGTCCATATCCTCGCAGCGATATTTCGCATTGGCGGCGCGGAAGATGCCGGGCTCGGGCTCCTCGGCGAGGCCCGCCCGTGTGTAGCAGTTGACCGGCCCCCGGCCGACGCCGGCCCAGCCGACGCCGCTCCACGGGCGCCCCTCGACGACCCATTGGCGGATGCCGTCGGCGTTGGTTACGACCCGCGGCCCGTCATCCTGGAAGCGCCGCGGCAGACGCTTTGTCCACAAATCGAACGGCAGGTGCATCAGCCGGCAATGCCCGTCCGCGGATACCACGCCAAATTTTTTCTCCATCGCACGTCTC
>DASYUS010000010.1:0-2033 GCA_036000945.1 Allostellaceae bacterium | reverse complement strand
TCGGGCGACTTGATTCGGAGCCAGCCGCGGCTCTCCGGCCGGCACGGGATCGCCACCAGGGAGCAGCCGGGGAACGGGTGCATCGGCTCGCCCGGCTTGTCGAAACTGCCGGCGAGGAACTGGTACTGGCAATCGGGCGAGGCGAGGCCTTCGCGGGTCCGGGCGAAAAGGCCGATCGGCGCCGCCCCCATCATCAACGCGCCGCGCCGCCCGAAGACGTATTCGAGCCCGGTCTGAACCTGGCGCAGCCAGCTGCGCGAGATCTCGTTCAGCGTGTTGGCATTGCGCGCCTTGTAGCTCAGGCGGCAGCCGAGATGGTCCTGCAGATTGTCGCCGACCCCGGGCAGCTCGTGCACCAGTTCGATGCCGTGCTGGCGCAGCAGTTCGCTCGGCCCAACCCCCGACAGTTGCAGGAGCTGCGGCGACAACAGGGAGCCGCCGGCGAGCAATACCTCGCGCCGTGCGCCGACCCGCCGCACCGCGCCGTTCTGCGCATATTCGAGGCCGACCGCGCGCTTGCCGTCGAACAGCACGCGATGGGCGAAGGCGCGCGTCTCGACCTTGAGGTTCGGACGCTTCATCGCCGGGCGCAGATAGGCGATGGCGGCGCTGCACCGGCGCATCCCGCGCACCGTCAGCTGGTAGTTGCCGACGCCCTCCTGCTCGGCGCCGTTGAAGTCGGGGTTGGCCGGGAAGCCCGCTTCCAGACAGCCGGCGGTGAAGGCGTCGTGCAGCTCGTGGCCGGCGCGCAGATTGGAGATCGACAAGGGGCCGTCGGCGCCGTGGAAATCGTCGGCGCCGCGCTCCTGCGCCTCGGTGCGGCGGAAATACGGCAGCACGTCGTCATACGACCAGCCGACATTGCCGAGCTGGCGCCAATAGTCGAAATCCTGCCGCTGGCCGCGGATGTAGATGAGGCCGTTGATCGACGACGAGCCGCCGAGGACTTTTCCGCGCGGCCACGAAATACGACGCCCGTCGAGCCCCGGCACCGGTTCGGTCTCGAACTGCCAGGTGATGCCGGGGTTGTAGATGTTGCGGTAGAACCCGGCCGGGATGTGGATCCACGGGTTGGTGTCCTTGCCGCCGGCCTCGATCACCAGCACCTTCGTCCCCGGGTCGGCGCTCAGCCGGTTGGCCAAGACGCACCCGGCCGAGCCGGCCCCGACGATGACGAAGTCGTATTCCGCATCGAATTGCATAGCAGATCCTGAACCGATAGCCGCAGCCGGCGAAGCGGAGCCTAGCCTGATGACGCGATCCTGTCAGGAGGACCGATGTCGCTTTGGGCGAACGAAACTGTCGCAGGCAGGCACGATTGCCGCTGGCAACATGCCATCATCGACGGCCACCGCGACGTGCACGTAGCCGTCGGTATTTTCGAGCATCTGGACCTCGACTTGATAGGTCCTGCCCTCGAACTCGACCTCGTAATTCCGCAGCTGATGTAACTCCTCGATCAGCTCCTCGGCGCTTCTGGCGGACCAGCGGGTCACCTCGACGTCGAGAACGCGACGCCATAGCTGCCTCCGTGACATTCATGCCCTCGCTAGTGGCGCTTCGGTGCGCTCCTGCAACGCCTCAAGCGTCAGGCCAGGCACCATGTCGATGACGACGAAGCCGCGCTCGGTCACGTCGATGACCGCCAGCTCGGTGTAGACGCGCTTTACGCAGCCGGCGGCGGTTAGCGGATAGGTGCAGCGCTTGAGGAGGCGCGGCTCGCCCGAGCGCGTGGTGTGCTCCATGACAATCCAGATGCGCTTGGCGCCGGCCGCCAAGTCCATCGCGCCGCCGATCGCCGGGGCATTGTCGTCGTCCGAGCGCGCCCAGTTGGCGAGGTCGCCGTTTTCCGCGACCTGAAAGGCGCCCAGTACGCAGAGGTCGAGATGGCCGCCGCGCACCAGGGCGAAGCTGTCGGAATGGCTCATGTAGCTGGCGCCGGGGCGCAGCGTCACATACTGGCTGCTGGCGTTGATCAGCCAGCGGTTGACTTGGTCGGGCGGCGGCGCCGGGCCCATGCCGAGGATGCCGTT
>DASYUS010000009.1:0-3325 GCA_036000945.1 Allostellaceae bacterium | reverse complement strand
CCGTCGCTGGCGATGCTGAGAGGCGGGCTGCCGTCCGGGCGACGCTCGGCGGCAATCTCGCGGCCGGCTGCCCAGCTGCCGGCTTCGAGAACCCTGGCAAGCGGAAATGCGGCTTCGCTGCGGCAGAGGCGGTCGCGCACCTGCGCGGCCATCCGATCGAGCAGGATGACCGTCAATGCCCGCCACTCGACAACCGGCTCATCGAACGGATCGAGCGGGCGGCGCAGCAGATCGCCGTCGCGCGCGACGATCGCGCCGCAATCTAGGAAGAGCCCGCCGTTGCGGTATTCGGCAAGGCCGGTGAGGCGGTCGAGGCCGGTGACCCGAAAGCCCGCTTCGGCGAGCGGCTCGATCAGCGAATAAACCAGCCATTGGCTGAGCTTGTGAAACGGCACGATGCCGTCGTCGGGGACCGCGCCGTGCCGGCCGCAGTCACCGAGCGGCACGCCACCCAGAACCAGACGCCCCGGCCAGATCGGCCCGAGGACGCGCAGCACTAGACCCAGCATCACCGCTGCCGGGAGGTTGTCGCGGCGCGGCAGCCAGAAATCGTACAGGTTGCCGAGCCGCGCCGGCGAACCGAAGACCTCGGGCCGCGCGGTCGCTACGTCGCCAAGCCGGCGCAGCAGCGCCGCCCGCCCCTCCAGCCCGGCGAGCGGATTGCCGGGGCCGTGCTGAAAGGCGCGGCCGAGTCCTTCGGTCGTCAGGGTCGCGAGCGCCGTGGCGTCGGCCCGCCACGGCCGGTGCGGGTCGGCGGAGAACAGCCCGGCGCCCATCGCATGCAAGCTGGCGACCGCCAGCCCCTCGGAGCGCGCCAGCACGAGCCCGCTGCCGGCTTCGCGATACTGCCAGCGCGGCCCCGCGCCGGCATCGAGCAACACCGAGACAATCGCGAGATCGAGCCGCGCCCGCGCCGCATCCGCACCGTCGGCATCCGGCGCGACCAGCGATGCCCGCTCGATGCCGCCTGCCGAAAAATGCCGCCACCGGCTGTGCAACGGCACCTCGAGGTCCGGGTATCGCCGGCGCGTCACGGCGACAACCCTCTGGACCGCGTCGTCGAGGCGATCGAGGGCCAGGCAAAAATGCCGGGTCTCGCCGCGCTCGGCGGCGGCAAAGACGATCGCGCAGCGCTCGCGGACCGCGGCTGCGCTGAGCAGATGTTCAGCCACGGCGGCGTTCAATTTGGCACGACGTTCTGCTAGTACCCGCTCTCACTGAAACGCGAAGCATAGTTGCGATCCAGCCCGGCGCAGGCCGCGGTCCATCCTTCGACCGCACGTGCTGTCGGGGCGGACCGGGCAAAACAGGGCGAGGATGTTCCGGTGTTCATTGATTCTGGGTGCCAATCAGCGAGCGAGCGGCGCGCTTGGACCGGCGGGCGGCGCCGGACTGGTCGGGGCGGCCGGGGCGGGAGGCGCCGGCTGCCCCGGTAAGGCGGGGAGCAGCGGCGACGCTGGCGGCGGCCCGCTCCCGTCGATGATCGAGCGCGGCGCCCGTGCTGAATTGTCGAGCACAACCAGAAGGATGCTGGTGGCAAAGAACAACGTGGCGAGGATCGCCGTCGCACGCGTCAGCAAATTCGCGGTCGAGCGACCGGTCATGAACCCGGACATGCCGCCGCCGCCCATGCCGAGAGCGCCACCCTCGCTCTTCTGCAGCATGACGACGCCGACCAGCGCCAGGGCGATCAGGACATGGACGACAAACAGGATGATCAGCATCGGGCGGACGGCGTCGCTGTTAATTTCGGGGTCCCGCCTCTATGTAGGCCCTGGATCGCTCCCTGGCTAGCGCTCCGATTCTTAGGTTTACCGGTCAATCGGCGCCATTTCTGCCATCCCGGCGAAGGCCGGGACCCCTCCTCATCGGTCGCGATAGCTGATGCATGGGTCCCGGCCTTCGCCGGGATGGGCGAATATCGGGGAAACCGATTTCGCTCAGAACCTCGCTGAAATGACGAGCACATCTTCCCGCTATTTGCAGGCCTCGGCGATCGCCTGGAAATCCTCGGCCTTCAGGCTTGCGCCGCCGACCAGCGCGCCGTCGACCTCGCCGAGCGCGAGGATTTCGGCGGCGTTCTTCGGATTGACCGAGCCGCCGTAAAGGATTCGCGTCCTGGCCGGGATCCGGGCGCGAATCGCCCGGTGAACCTCGGCAATGTCGGCATTCGTGGGGGTCAGCCCGGTACCGATCGCCCAGACCGGCTCGTAGGCGACGACCAGCTTGTCGGGAGAGGCGCCGTCGGGCATCGAGCCGGCGAGCTGCGTCGACACGATTTCGATCGCCCTGCCCGCCTCGCGCTCGCCGCGGGTCTCGCCGACACAGAGGACCGCGATGAGCCCGGCCCGCCAGGCGGCCGCGACCTTGGCGCGGATTTCGCCATCGCTCTCGCCGAGGCCGTGGCGGCGCTCGGAATGACCGAGGATGACATGGCTGCATCCGGCATCGCGCAGCATTTCGGCGCTGATCGAGCCGGTAAATGCGCCGGAGGGCGCAGCGTGGCAGTCCTGGCCGCCGAGCGCGACTGAACTGCCGGCCACCGCCTCGCCGATGGCGGCGAGCAGGGTGGTCGGCGGGCAGACCAAGAGGTCGCAGGCATGCCGCTGGCGCGCCCGCTCGGCGATGGCGCGCGCCAGAGCGATCCCGTCAGCGCGGAGCCCGTTCATCTTCCAGTTGCCGGCGACAAGTTGTTTTCGATCAGCCATTTCTGTTCTCCAGGCTGCTGCGCGCCGGCGCGGGGCGAGTGTTGCGGCCCCGCCGGGTCCTCTCTATGTTCATCATACGATCACACCGGGGTTCGCTGAGGTCAACCGGCGGCCGGCGACGCCAGCAAACCCAAAACCCGGGCTGTTCACGCCATGATGCAAGCGATCCGCGGCAGAGCCGGCTCGATCCTCGTCAAGGTCCTGTTCGGGCTCCTGATCATTGCGTTTGGGTTCTGGGGCATCGGCGATTATGTGCAGGACCGGCCGTCGTCCGACACCGTCATCGCCAAAGTCGGCGACCAGAGCATCCGGGCCGAAAGCTTGCAGCAGGCCCTGCAGCCGGCGCTGGAGCGACTGCGCACACAGCTCGGCACATCGATTGACCGGCAGCAGGCTAAGCAGCTCGGCATTCTCGACACGCTGCTCGGCCAACTGATCGACAAGAGCCTGCTCGACCAGCAGACCGCGCGGCTCGGTCTGGAGGTCTCCGACGAGACTATTCGCAGCGCGATATATGACAACCCGGCGTTCAAGGCGCCGGACGGCAGGTTCGACCGCCAGCTCTTTGCCCAGGTGCTGGCAGCGAACCGGCTGAACGAGGACCAGCTGGTAGCGCG
>DASYUS010000008.1:0-4681 GCA_036000945.1 Allostellaceae bacterium | reverse complement strand
ACGGTGGCTGGCTTCGTCATCGTGGAAACCGTCGCCGAGCCCGGCATGGCCGTGCCCCGCCTCGATCGACAAGTCGCCGTCGTACAGCGTGATCCGCTCGACCGGCACGCCGAGCCGCCTGGTGTCGCGCGACTCGGCGACGATCTCCGCCGGCACCGCGCAGCGCGAGGCGATCCACACTGCGTTGGCGCCGCCTGGCACCGCGAAGCGATGGGCCCCGCCGGCGAACGAATTGGGCCGCACGATCGCGCCGTCGACAATGAGGTGGACATCCGGGTCGGTGGCGAGGGCGTGGCTGCCACGCTCCGCCGCGCGTTCCAAGAGCCGGCTGCGGATGGGCAGCAGCTCCGGCGAATCCCAATCCAGCCGCTTCGCGCAATAGGCCCAACGCGGCCGCTCATCGTCAGGATACAGCCGGGCGTACTCGGCGCCGTTGGCAAATACCCGGCGGTTATCGCAATCGACATAGCTTTCGCACGGCGTCCCGTCGGCGACGATCACCTCGTGCCGGTCGAACTCGACATGGAAATATTCGACCGTCTCGACGCTCTCCATCTGGGCGATCGTCGTGCCGTTGAGCACCAGCTCCGCCGCCAGCAGAACGCCGTTGATACAGAGCGCATGGCCCGGCGAGACGCAGAGGTCGCGCGCCGGCACCCCGTCGGCCAGCGCCCCGGCGGCGATGCGGATCGGCAGCACGGCGCGGTTGCCGGCGATGAAGCGGCCGTCATAGGCGCGATGCCCGGTCCAGCGGATCGGCTGCGCCTCGCCCGACAAGGTCATCACCCGGTCGCCTATCGCCAGGTCCTCGACCGGCACCTCGCCGCGGTCAGTCAGGATCTGCGTGCCGCGGCAAAAGCAGGCGACGGAGTTCGGGTCGATCTCCGTATTCGTCGGCAGATCGAAGCCAAAGCTTTCCCCCGGCGAGAACGAACCATCACCATTCTGGATCATCGTGATCAAGCCGAGCTGGTCGTATCCGTCAAAGGTCAGGGAGTCCGCCCCCGCCGTCAGCGACCCATGGGACAGCGTAAGATCGTAGACCGCCAGTCCGCCACTGATGCCGCTGGTGACGCCTTCGAGCTTGATCCACGGGATATCGCCGAGTGGCCCGACCAAACCAGGGTCCAGGGTCAGAGAGACATACAGCGGCTCGAACACCGCCAGGCCGCCCGACGCGGGCGCGGTCACGGTGAAATTAAAGCCGTAGTTGACGTCGAACCACCCCACATGGTCGATGTCGGTCGAACCGCCGGTGATGCCATCGATCTGCAGAAAGTACTGCGTGACGTCGGGGGTTACCCCTGCCGGTGGCTCCGGGCTCGGAGACGGCAAGCTGGCCGGATCGATCTCCGTATTCGCCGCCAGATCAAAGCCAAAGCTGTCACCCGGCGAGAACGAGCCGTCACCATTCTGGACCTTCGTGGTCAGGCCGAGCTGTTGGTAGTCGAAGCGCAGGAGGTCGTGGACGCCGAGGTGGTCAACCAAACCGGTCAGCGTCACATCGGCCAGCGTCAGATCGTAGACCGCCGCCGCGCCGGTGATGGAGCTGGTGACGCCCTCGAGCCTGACCGACGGGATCTGCCTGCCGAGCGCGATATCGCGGAGTGCCTCGGCCACGTCAGGGTTCAGGTTCAGATTCACGTCCAGTGGCGAAAACACCGCCGCGCCTCCGGGCGTGTTGCTCACCTGGAAACTGAACGGGCTATACAGTTCGACCTCGAACCACCCGACATGGTTTTCGTCGGTCGAACCGCCGTTGAGCCCATCAATCAGCAAAAAGTACTGCGCGACTTCGGGCCCTGTTCCCACCCATGGCCCCGGGCTCGGATCCGGCAAGCTGGCCGGGTCGATCTCCGTACTCGTCGACAGATCGTAACCGTAGCTTTGATCCGTCGAGAACGAGCCGTCATCATTCTGGATCTTCGTGATCAGGCCGACCTGCTGGTATCCGTCGAAGCGCAGCTCGCCGGCGCTGCCGTAATCCCATAGAAAGGTCAGCGGCACATCGGCCAGCGTCAGATCGTAGACCGCCTCTCCGCTACTGGTGACGCCTTCCAGCCTGACCGACGGGATCTGCGTGCCCAGGGCAATATCGCTAAGCGCCCCGACCACATAGGGGGTCAGGCTCAGAAACACGTCCAGTGGCGTGAACGACGCCGGCGCGTTGCTCAGGTCGAAGCTGAAGCCGTTGATCTCGAACCAGCCGACATGAGCGGCATCGGTCGAGCCGCCGGTGAGGCCGTCGATCGCCAGAAAATACTGCGAGATTACCGGTGTCACCGCCGACAGCCCCGCGCTCGGCGGCAGCACACTGGCCGGGTCGATCGCCATATTCGCCGCCAGGCCAAAGCCCGAACTGTCACCCGGCGCGAACGAGCCGTTCTCATGCTGCAGCAACGTGATGAGGCCGACCTTCTCGTCTTCGTCGTAGCTTAGGGAGTCACCGGCGCCGCGCGGATGCAGCCCCGTTCCCGACAAGATGATCGCCATTCCAGGCTCCCCGGCATTCTTCAACTTGCGTTACGAACCTAGGGCGCGGTCGCTTCAAATCGAATCGTCGTTCCCGCGAAAGCGGAAAACCAGGGCCAGCGACATGCGGCGGCCTGGACTGGACCCCAAGCTTCCGCGGGGGTGACGGGGTGGTGTTTCGATCCGAAATGAGCGTGCTCTAGGGCAATCATACACAATTTTTAGCGATCGTTCGTGAGATTTTGTGGGCTGTCCAGCAACAATCGCCTGCGGACTTTCTGTAAAGTCTCATATTAGCCACCCGCTTCCCATCCTATCCAGAAAAGAATTTGTAACACTTTGTTATATCTGGTTTTTGTCACGACGGGGCTAAGGCACCCAAGATTTTACCCAGAGCACAAAAAATGTCGCGGGTATCGATCGTTTTACTTTTCAAATCATTGGAAGGATGGTCGCCACGATCCACCCGGATAATTCTCGTCAGCCGCCGACCTCGACGACGAGGCTGCCGAAGTCATCGACCCGGGCGACATCGCCAGGATACAGCACCGTCGTCGCCGAGACCTCCTCGACGATCGCCGGCCCGCCGATCCGGTTGCCGGCGAAGAGCGCCTCGCGCCGCCAGACCAGGCATTCGGCCCAGCCGCCGCCATCTCGCCCCGCCGCTTCGAAGAAGGCGCGGCGCGTGCCGCTTCGGGCCGCGGCGGGTGGCTCATTGCCGCCCTGCGGCGGGCGTGGCAGCTCGGGCGTGTCGATCAGCCCCGTCGCCGTCACCGCAAAGCTGACCACCTCGACCGGCGCCGCCTTGTCGCTGTGGCCGAAGCGGCGCCGATGCTCGGCTTGGAAGGCCGGGACGAGCCCGGCCCATGCCACCGCGCTCGGGTCCGTGAGCGGGATCGGCAGCTCATAGCTTTGGCCGATATAGCGCATGTCGACCCGCATCTCGACGCGCTGCCGGTCGGCCGGCACCCGGTCGGCGTCGAGGAGGCGGCGCGCCTCCCCGACCATCGGCGCGAGGATCGCCGCGGCGTCCTCCGCCGACAGCGCCGCATGCGCGGCGAGATGGGTCTGCACCAGATCGTGCCGCAGATCGGCGATCAGCATGCCGAGGGCACAGAGGATGCCGGGGGTCGGCGGCACCAAGAGGCGCGGGACCGAGAGCTCGCGCGCCAAGGGCGAGCCGTGCATCGGCCCAGCGCCGCCGAACGGCACCAGCACGAGGCGGCGCGGGTCGTGGCCGCGCTCGACCGAGACAACGCGCACACCGCGCGCCATCGTCGCGTTGGCGACGCGCAGGATGCCGGCAGCAGCGGCAACGAGGTCGAGGCCGAGCGGTTGGCCGATGCGGTCGGCAATAGCGCGCGCCGCGGCCTCGGGATCGAGCGCCAATTCGCCGCCGAGCCTTGTGTCCGCGCCGAGCCGGCCGAGCACGAGATTGGCGTCGGTGACGGTCGGCTCAATGCCGCCTCGGCCGTAGCAGGCCGGCCCCGGCACCGCCTCGGCGCTCACTGGCCCGACACGCAGCGCGCCGCCCGCGTCGATCCAGGCAACCGAGCCGCCGCCGGCGCCGATCGCGTTGATGTCGATGACCGGCACGCGCAACGGCGTCCCGGCGAGGCTCGCCTCGCGCGTCACCTGCGGCCGGCCGTCGAGGACGAGGCTGATGTCGGTGCTGGTACCGCCCATATCGATCGCGATGATGTCGTCGAACCCCGACAGCCGGGCGACATGGGCGCTGGCGACGACCCCGCCGGCCGGCCCCGATAAGACGGTGTGCACCGGCTTCGCGCGCGCCGTCGCCACGCTCATCAGCCCGCCCGACGCTTCCATCACCATGACCGGCACATCCGCGGCAACGCCCAGGCCGGCCGCAGGGTCGGCGAGCAAGTCGCCGAGGCTCGCCAGGTAGCTTTCCATCACCGGCAGCAGATAGGCGTTGAGCACGACCGTACTCGCCCGCTCGTATTCGCGGAACTCGGCGAGGATGTCGGTCGAGATGCATATGGGAACGCCCGGCAGGCCCTCGGCGAGGATCGTCTTCGCCCGCCGTTCATGGTCGGGGTTGGCGTAGGCGTGGAGCAGGCAGATCGCCACGGCCTCGACGTTGTCGGCGCGCAATCGCCCGGCGAGCGCGCGCAAGCCAGCCTCGTCGAGCGGCGTCACCTCGCTGCCGTCGCGGGCGAGCCGGCCGCGCACGGTGTGGCAATCC
>DASYUS010000007.1:0-3607 GCA_036000945.1 Allostellaceae bacterium | reverse complement strand
CTCGAAATGGGCGGCTCGTCCGACCTCTGCGCGCTGTTGCAGCCAGGCGAGCCGGTGATCCTGATGGGGCCGACCGGCACGCCGACCGAGACCCCGCCGGGTGAGACCGTGCTGCTTGTCGGCGGCGGGCTCGGCAACGCCGTCCTCTTCTCGATCGGCGCGGCGTTGCGCGCCGCGGGCTCGCGCGTTCTCTATTTCGCCGGCTACAAGGCGACCGCCGATCGCTACAGGGTGGCGGACATCGAGCGCGCCGCCGACAGCGTCGTGTGGTGCTGCGACGAGGCGCCGGGATTTGCGCCCGGCCGCCGGCAGGATCGCACCTTCGTCGGCAACATCGTTAGGGCGATCGAGGCCTACGGCGAGGGTACACTCGGGCCCATCGAGATCCCGCTCGGCGAGGTCGACCGCATCGTCGCGATCGGTTCCGACGGGATGATGGCGGCGGTGGCGGAAGCCCGCCGCGCTGCCCTGAAGCGCTATTTCCGCCCCGGGCACCGTGCGATCGCCTCGATCAACTCGCCGATGCAATGCATGATGAAGGAGATCTGCGCGCAGTGCCTGCAACGCCAATACGACCCGGCGAGCGGCACCGAGACGGTCGTCTTCTCGTGCTTCAACCAGGACCAGGAGCTCGACCGTGTCGATTTCCCGACGCTGCGCCGCCGCCTCAGCCAGAACAGTGCGCAGGAAAAGCTGACCAAGCTATGGGTCGACCGCTGCCTGAGGAGCCTCGGCCACCGCGCCGCCGCGGCGGAGTAATAGACTAGGGTCAGTACTCAATAAAAGGGTTGCGGGGAGGAAGATAGTGCGATTCAAGGTTCCTGGGGTAGGGGGCCTTGCGATGAAGAAATTGACCTGGCTGGACGACGCCGAGTGGGGGCGTATCGAGGGGCTGCTGCCGCGTGGTCGGCGCGGTGCGCATCGGGTTGATGATCGGCGGGTGATCAGCGGCATCGTGCACATGCTGCGCTCGGGGGCGCGGTGGCGCGATTGCCCGGCCGAGTACGGCCCGTATACGACGATCTACAACCGGTTCAATCGGTGGAGCCGGCAAGGGATCTGGTCCGGCATGTTCGAGGCCTTGACCGGCTCGACCGGGATCCATGGGGCGGTGGCGATCGACAGCTCGACGGTCAAGGCACACCGCTCGGCGGCCGGCGGAAAAGGGGGGCCTATCGCCAGGCCATCGGCCGGTCGCGCGGCGGCCGGACGACAAAAATCCATGCCCTGACCGATGCGGCCGGAAAACCGCGGCTGCTGCTGATCACGCCGGGCAATCTGCACGATGTCATGGCCGCACCCGAGCTGCTGAGCGCGGTCGGGCCGATCGCCCGCTTGATCGCCGACAAGGCCTACGACACCAACAAACTGCGCTATCTGCTGGCCGAACACCGCATCGAAGCGGTGATCCCCTCGATCGCCAGGCGCAAGCCCTTGATCCCCTATGATCGGGTGGCCTACCGCCAGCGCAACCTGATCGAGCGCATGTTCTGCCGGCTCAAGGACTTTCGTCGCGTCGCCACACGCTACGACAAGCTCGCCCGTAACTTCCTCGCCGGCGTCATGCTTGCCGCCGCTTTGACTTGGTGGCTCAATTGAGTCCGGACCCTAGTCTAAACCAAGGCCACGAGCAGATCGTTCTGGATCTGAGGTCAGACGGAAAAGTTTTGAACTTACTTGAAGAGGGCGCGCGTGAGCATACGATAACAGGATTTGGGAGTATCTCCACCTACTGGTGCGGGTTGCAGGTGCAGCGCAGCACCCCCGTCGGTCAGCCCTTGTCCATGACGATGTCCCAGATCACCACCTTCGAACCGGGCTCGAACTCCGGCGTTGGGTCCGTCAGTTTGGCGATCAGCAGTTCCTTGCGACCGGCGCTGTTCAGCAACGGGTCTGTCGCGTTGTTCGGATCGCCTTCGAAATACATCTGGGTGACGAGCCGATCCCGGCTTCCGGTCACCTGGAAATGGATGTGTGCCGGCCGCATCAGGCTGGGGCCGGCGCGATAGGCAGCAGGCTTGATCGTCGTGAACCGGTAGCGGCCATCTGCATCTGCCGTCAGCACGGCGGCGCCCTCGAAGTTCGTGTCGAGTGGCGCCGGATTCGAGTCGCCGGGATGCGTGTAGCGGCCGTTGGCATTGGCTTGCCACACCTCCACGGTGGCGTTGCGGACCGGCTCGCCCGCGAGGTTCAGCACGCGCCCCATGACGTTGAGGATCTGCCCCTGCGCGCGTCCGGCTCGGCCCGCGACCCGCGTCAGATCGGCGGTTTTCGGCAGCTCTTTCACCGGGTAGAAGGGGCCGCTACCCTGGTCCGGGGTCCGCGCCAGCGCTGCCGCGGCGGCAAGCCGGGCTGACGACGAGCCGCAAGCGGCCAGCATGGCCGCCATTCTGAGCAAGTCGCGGCGTCCGAGTTGGGCGATAGAGTAGACCGCCATGACACTCCTCCGCTGAAGCGAGGAAAGGTGCGTTGCGCGCCCGCTGCGAAATTACACCGTCCGCCGTAGCAGCAGGTAGAGCGCGGCGGTTCCGCCGTCCTTTGGTTGCGCCGGGGCGCGCGCCAGCAGGTGCGGGCGCAGCCCCGGCTCGTCGAGCCAGCGGGGCACCGCCGATTTCAAGACGCCACCGCTGGTCCGGCCATGCCCGGTGACGACCAGGACGCAGCGCCGTCCGGCGGCGCGCGCGCCGGCGACAAAGCGCGAGAGGGCGCGGTGCGCCTCGTCCTGCGTCAGACCGTGCAGGTCGAGCGTCGCCTCGACCGGGTAGCGGCCGCGCTTCAGCCGCTGGGCGCTGGCGCGATCGAGCCCGGCGAAGCGGCTGAGCGGCGGCTCCTTGCCTATTGCTACCCCCACCCCGCCCTCCCCCGCTGGCGGGGGAGGGTTGGGGTGGGGGTAGGGACGGCGGGGCCGTCCCGGCAGCGGCGTGACATCGCGCGTCGCGCGGCGCCACAGCCCGGCGTCATCGGCCCGGAGGCGCCGCATTGGCCTGCGCCTCCGGCGCGTCGATCAGCACGATGTGCAGCCGACGCGGGCCATGTGCGCCGAGTTGGATGCGTTGCTCGATGTCGCCGGTGCGCGATGGGCCGGTGATCAGGTTGACCGTGCGCGGCATCCCGCCGTGGGCGCGGACTTGGTCGAAACCGTCCTCATAGCTCGCCACGACCTGGCCGGCGTGCAGCACGACGATGTGGGTATCGGGTAGGAAGTTGAGCGTCGTCGGCGTCTCACTTCCCGACACCAGCAGCAGCGTGCCGGTCTCGGCGATGGCGGCGAGGCACGGGGTCACCGACACCGCGTCGCCCGCCTCGGCTCGGCCGCGCAGGAGGCGCAACAGCGGCCGGGTCTCCCACGGGATGGCGTCGAGCCCCGGATCGGGCGCCATCACCAACTCGGCCGGTAGGTTCTCCGCCGCCAGATAGCGTGCCACTTCGGCCGGCACCGCCGCGTCGTCGGCGACGCGCGCGACCGTCGTCTGCACCTCCTCGGCCATCGCGACAAAGAGATCGATGCGCTCGCCGGGGTCGAGCGCGGCGGCGCGTGCCGGGATCAGGTTGCGGCGATGCGCGGCGACGCGCTCGGTCAGCCCCGCCACCGTCGCTTCCGGCAGCG
>DASYUS010000006.1:0-17062 GCA_036000945.1 Allostellaceae bacterium | reverse complement strand
GATGCCCGATGGCGCGCGCACCTTTCAGATCGATTTCGACTTCATCGATCACCGGCTGCTGATCGCCGCCAGCGACGGCAGGCGCGACAGCATCACGCTCGCGCCGTGCCCGGTCGCCGATTTCTACGCCGAGGTGATGGGCCGGCTGCGTGCGCTCGGCCTGGAGGTGCGGATCTGGCCGATGCCGGTCGAGATCGCCGACCCGATCCCGTTCGACGCGGACCGCGTCCACGCCGCCTATGACCCGGAGGCGGTAACCCGGTTCTGGCGCACGCTGGTGCAGATCGACCAGGTGTTCGCGGCGTTCCGCGCGCGGTTTCTCGGCAAGGCAAGCCCGGTGCATTTCTTCTGGGGCAGCTTCGATCTCGCGGTCACCCGGTTTTCCGGGCGGCCGGCGCCGCCACCGCCGCATAACCCGCGGATTCCGGACATCGTCAACCGCGAAGCCTATTCGCATGAGGTCAGCAGTTGCGGCTTCTGGCCGGGCAACGGCGGCTTCGGGAAGGCCGCGTTCTACTGCTACGCCTATCCGGAACCACCCGGCTTTGCCGCCGCCACGGTCGCCCCACCCGGCGCCTATTATTTCGAGGAGTACGGCGAGTTCGTCCTGCCCTACGACGCGGTGCGCGAGGCCGAGCGCCCGCGCGAAGCCCTGCTCGAATTTCTCGAGAGCACCTACGCCGCGGCCGCCGATCTCGGCCAATGGGATCGGACCGCCCTGGAGCGCTCGCCGGCATAGCTGGGGTCGCCGGGCTGTCGGTTGCGGCGCCGGCGGGCGGGGGATAGGTTCACCAGCAGCCATTCCCGCCGCAAGGCGTCCCCTGGGGAGAAGCGCGCATGTCTATCCTGATCATTGGTGGCACCGGGTTCATCGGCCGCCGCCTCGTTCCGCTGCTGGCGAAGCGCGGCGAGGAAATCGTCTGCATGGATATGAACCCACAGACCGCCGATTACTCGGAATTCGGCAAGCAGGTGCGGGTCATTCGCGGCGATGTCAGCCAGTTCGACGACGTCATGGCGGCGATGGCGAATGCCAAGCCGTCGCGCGTCATCAACCTCGCCTATTTCCTCGGGAGCGAGCACATGCCGCGCGTCGCCTTCAAGCTCAACATCCTCGGGATGGACAATTGCTTCGAGGCGGCGCGGCTCGCCGGGGTCAACCGGGTGGCCTACGCCAGCTCATTGGCGGTGTCCGGCGAGCAGAAATTCTATGGCGACCGGCTCGTCGACGAGAGCGATTTCCGCCACGGCCACGTGCAATACGCGATGCACAAGATCTTCAACGAGTGGCAGGCGCAGGATTACCGCGAGAAGCACGGCATGGAGATCACCGCGATCCGCCCGGCCAACGTGACGGGGCCGGACAAGATCGTCGGCTCGGTCGATCACGTCTACTGCATCACCACCCCGGCGCGCGGCAAGCCGGTCTCGTTTCCCTACAAGGACGCAATGCGCTGCCCGGTCCACGTCGACGAGATCGCCGAGATCTTCGCCCGTGTCATCATGACCGATAAGCCCAAGGACTGGGTCTACAACACCGGCGGCCAGGCAATCAGCCTCGGCGAGTTGGCCGACATCGTGCGCGAATTCCTGCCTGACGCGCAGATCACCTTCGACAAGGAGACGGGCGGCAAGGAACTCTCGGGCAACTACCTGATCGACAACACCCGGCTCGTGCAGGAATTCGGCGTGCAATACCGACCCTACCGCGAGCGGGTGCTGCAGATCATCAACGACATCCGCCGCGAGGAGGGTCTGCCGACGATCAGCGACCGCTGACCGGGGTTGCGGGGAACGGCGCTAGTGGCCTGAACCAGAAATTCGCTCGATTACAGCTTTTAGAATTGTCGTCCCGGCACCGGGCCGCCGCATGAGCGGTAGATTAGTGGGTCCCGGCTTGCGCAGGGACGACAAGACAGGGAAGGGCCGGGCCCGGTCGAACTTTGGAATCGGGACACTAGCCGATCGTCCCGCCGCCTTCCTTGGTGATCAGCACAACCGATGGCCGCGGCGGCATGCCGGGTGCGAAGTCGGGCCAGCGCGTCGCCGGGTCGTCGAAGGTCGATGCGCGGCCGAAGGCCGGCCAGTCCTTGACCCCGTCCACGCCCGGGTGCTGCACTGCGATGGTCATCGCCGTATCGCCCGGCAGAAACAGGCAGCCGCAGATTTCGGCGCCGACCGGGGTGCGGAAGAACATGCGGCCGGTGCCGCGCAAGGGTCCTTCGGTCTCGACCGCCCAAACGCCATCCGCGGTGCCCGAGGCCTTCGCCCAATCGGGACCCTGATCGGTGCCGACCCAGAGTCGGCCCTGGTGGTCGATCGCCATGTTGTCGGGACAGGAGAACCAGCCGTTCTCGGTCGTCGCTGGGTTCCACAGAGCATGCACCTCGGGCCGGCGAGGGTCGCCGCAGCGCACCAGGATCTCCCAGGCGAACCGGGTGGCGCCGTGGTCGCCGTCGGCGCTGGTCAACTCGATGATGTGGCCCCAGATGTTCTTGGCGCGCGGGTTGGCGGCGTCGACGCCGGGCTGATCGGGCCGCTCCGTGTTCTCCGGCCGGCGTGCGTTGTTGGTGAGGTTGATGTAGACCTTGCCGGTGACGGGGTTGGGCTCGACGTCCTCGGGTCGGTCCATGCGGGTCGCGCCGAGCAGGTCGGCGGCGCGGCGCGTCTCGATCAGCACTTCGCCCTGGTCGCGGAACCCGTTCGCAGCGGTCAGCGGTCCGGTGCCGTGCGTCATCGCGAGCCACTCGCCCGAGCCGTCCGGGTTGAACTTCGCGACGTAGAGCGTGCCGCGATCGAGCAGATCGCGGTTGGCGGGGCGGTTGCGGGCGTCGAAGCGCCCCTCGGTCACGAATTTGTAGACATAGTCGAAGCGCTGATCGTCACCTGTATAGACGACGACGCGCGCATCCTTGGCGAGCGCGGTTTCCGCCCCCTCGTGCTTGAGACGTCCTAGCGCCGTGCGCTTGACCGGCGCCGCTTCCGGGTCGAACGGGTCGATCTCGACCACCCAGCCGTAGCGGTTGGGTTCGTGCGGCTCCTTGGCCAGGTCGAAGCGATCGTAGTAGCTGGCCCAGTTGTAGCCGGCCCCGGGGACGCCGTAGCGCTTGTGGTTGGCGGCCTCTTCATGGCCCTCGGGCAATTTGCCCTGGAAATAGAAGTCGAAGTTCTCTTCGGCGGTAAGGAACGTGCCCCAGGGCGTCATCCCGCCGGCGCAATTGTTGAGCGTGCCGATGATCTTTGTGCCATGCGGGTCGGCCGCGGTGCGCAGCCGCAGATGGCCGGCCGCCGGTCCGCCGACCCGCATCTCGGTCGCGAGCGCGGTGATGCGGCGGTTGTAGCGGCTGCCGCGGACCCACGACCAGCGCCCATCGGCGTCCTTGGCGATCTCGACCACCGAGCAACCGTGCGCTGCCATCTCGATGTCGACGAGATCCTTCGTCATCGCCGCGAAATTCGCATCCTTCGAATTCTGTTTCTGTTTCACTCCTGGGAACATGATTTCGGGCACGGTATATTCGTGGTTGACGCAGAGCAGGCCGTGATTCGCATCGATTGCGGCAAACCCGACATAGTCGTTGTTGTAGCCGAACTGCCGGGATTGCGCGGCGGCACTCTGCTTCGCCGGATCGAACTCGGCGGCGCCGGCCACGATCGGGTCGCCCCAGCGCAACAGGATGTCGGCGCGATAGCCGTTCGCAAGGTGATGCTTGTCGTCAACCCCGTGGGCGATCTCCTCGAAGCTGAAGCGGAAATCTTCGCCATTGGCGGCAAGCGCGGATGGTGCAATCGCCGCCACCGCCGATGTGGCGAGGAGGCCCTTCAACAGGTCGCGCCGACCAAAGCGCAGGGCGATCATGTCGCCGATGGTTGGGTTGTCGGACGGCATTCGGCATCCTCCGGGTGATCCGACGCCGATCCTATAAACCGTCTGTGACAGTCTTCTGACACCGGGGCGATCGCCGACGCGTTCGGCTCTGTTGCGCCGAGTGATCGCGTGTGCCTGATGAAACCGCATCCACAAACAATTGGTCACCTGCGCCCGCCCGACCCCGATCGCCGGCTTTCCCTGGCGACAGATGCGCGATCCGGCAACGTCGACAATTCGGAGCTGGTGCAGGAATTCGGCGTGCAATACCGCCCTACCGCGAGCGGGTGCTGCAGATCATCGACGGCATCCGCCGCGAGGAAGGCCTGCCGCCGATCAGCGACCGCTGACCGGCGGGTCCGTCGCTGCTTCCCGGCAACTCTTCGTAGCGCCCCTTACTTCGCGGCGTTGGCCATCGCCGCGATCGTCGCCGCCTGGGCCGGGCTCACCGAGACGCTGAGGACGCCGTTTGTCGTTAGGTTGGCGTTGACGGTCTGCACAACCGACTGGGTAAGCCCCTTGTTCGCCGCAAGAGCCAGGGCCTGGGACGCGAGCGCAATATTGGCGGGCGTCAGGCCATTGTTGAGAGCTGCGGCGTATGCCGCAAGCTGCCCGACGACGGAATTGGGCGAGGCATGGGCAAATGCCTGCGCCGAGGCGTGCGAGGCATTCAGCGAACCCAATGCCGAGGCGGTGGCGCCATGATTGCTGCCGTGACTTGAGGCATGGCCGTGACCGTGCGAGCCGAGCCCATGACCCGTCGCAGAAGAGCTGCCGAAGCCGCCGTGGCCTGGCGAGCCGACGCCGAAACCCGCAGCTGCGCCGTGGCCATGGCCGGGACCAAAGCCGGAGCTGCCGATCGCGCCGCCGCCGGGATCCGGGCCGAAGCCGCCGCTGCCGCCACCCCCGCTGCCGCCGCCGTGTCCGCCACCATGCCCGCCGCCGCCACCGCCACCGCCACCCCCGCCGCCTCCACCTCCACCGCCACCCCCGCCGCCGCCAGCGGCCGAGGCGATGTTGGATTTAAGGATCAGCGAATGCGGGTCGATGCCGATCGGGGTGATGCCGACAGCCAGAGCGAAGGCTCCGGCCGACAACAAGAGTGCCGTCTTGCTTGACATCCCTAACTCCCTAGAGGTGCTCCGGCCCGATTGTGGGACCGAGCGTCGCCGCCCTCCGAAACACCTGGCGGGGAATTTCAATCCCTGCTTGCATCGCCGTTCTGCGGATAAATCGCCTAAAACAACCCTGATCGCGGCGGCAAACGAGGTCGCTACCCGGCGCTATCGCTTGAACAGCGCCTCCGCGCCGCTGCGCTGCTTCTGTTTGGCGGCGATCTCGGCGCGGGCGCGGGCGATCTCGCCTTCGAGGCCGGCGATGTACTCATCCAGTTCGGCGATGCCCATCAGCGTCAGATCCTTCAGTTTCGGCGGCTGCCGCTGCGGCACCAAATCCTCTTCATCCATGATTGTTGCCTCTTTCCCGGTGTGCCGCCTTCCCTCCGCCGGCTCTCCCCATTATATCCTCAACAAAAGCGCTTGTTAGCGCCTGTCCTCTTGGGAAATTTGCCATGGCCGTTCCATTGATGCCGAAGGCGACAGCCGTTTGGCTCGTCGAAAACACCGCGCTCACCTTCGAGCAGATCGCCGAGTTCTGCGGTCTGCATCCGCTCGAGGTGCAGGCGATCGCCGACGGCGAGGTGGCGACCCAGATGCAGGGGCTCGACCCGGTAGCCAACGGCCAGACCACCGCCGAGGAAATCGCCCGCTGCCAGGCCGACCCCAACGCCCGGCTCCAGCTGTCGCCGCAGGCGCTGCCGCAGCAATTCGCCCGGCACAAAGGCCCGCGCTATACCCCGATCGCCAAGCGCCAGGACAAGCCGGACGCGATCGCCTATCTCCTGCGCAACCACCCCGAACTGTCCGACGCGCAGATCTCCAAGCTGATCGGCACGACGAAGCCGACGATCGCGGCGGTGCGCGACCGCACCCACTGGAACAGCGCCAACATCAAGCCGCGCCATCCGGTCGGCCTCGGCCTGTGCACGCTCGAGGAGATCGACGAGGCGATCCGGCGCACCATGCGCGGCAAGAGCCGCCCGATCGAGGAGCCCGCCGGCAGCGAGGAAAACGAGCCGGCCGAGATTTAGGCAGCGCGGTCGATTGCCTGCACTATCGCCGACTGGCGATGCTTGTGTACGGCTATTGGATAGACTAAGTTTATCTAGTTTAGTCGGGTATCAGTTCGATGCGCACCGTCAACATGCACGAGGCCAAGACGCATTTGTCGCGTCTCGTCGATCGCGCCGCCAAAGGCGAGGCCTTTATCATCGCCAAGGCCGGCAAGCCGCTGGTCAAGGTGGTGCCGCTCGATGCGCCGGTCGCCCGCACACCGCAACGGTTCGATTTTCTCGCGGGGAAAATCAAGGTCCCCGATGATTTCGATTCGATGTTCCGGGAGGAAATCGAAAAGGAGTTTTATGGGGAGGAATGAGGCTGCTGCTCGACACCCATTTACTGCTCTGGGTCATAAGCGAGTCCAGGAGGCTGTCGCCGCCGGCGCGACAACTGATCGGCGACCCTGACAACGAATTGTGCTTCAGCACCGCGAGCATTTGGGAAGTCGCCATCAAATACGGCCGGGGACGCGACGACTTCCAGGTGGATCCCCGTGTACTGCGGCGCGAACTGCTCGACAACCTCTATCGCGAGTTGCCAGTGACTGGCGAGCACGCGGTCGCAATCGCCAGCCTGCCGCCGCTGCACCGCGACCCGTTCGACCGCATGCTGGTGGCGCAGAGCATCGTCGAGGGCGTCACACTGCTGACCGGCGACCCGTTGGTCACGCAGTACCCCGGCCCGGTGCAGAAGGTGTGACGCGCTGCCAGCCGGCTCATTCCGCCTCAGCCAGCGCCAGGCGCAGGCCCGAGTAATACAGCTCGCGATGCTGCGGGTCGCGGAACGGGAGCGGATAGGTGGGAATCACCTCGGGCGTAATCGCGCGCAGCCGTGCGACCGTCGCGCGCGCCTCGTCGAGCAACCCCATATGCGCGTAGCAGGCTGCAAGAAACCGGTACGGGGTCGGGAAAAGCGGGCCGTCCTCGATCGCGACGCGCAGCCTTGGAACGGCCTCTGCAAAATGCCGGCCGAAGAACAGCGCGGCGCCGACCAGCCAGGAGGTCGGTCGTGCAAGGGCGCGCGGACTGAGCCGCAGGGCCATCTCCGCATGCTCGACTGCCCGCTCTGCCTGGCCGGCCCACAGCCTGAGAAAGCCGCTGACGTGCCAGCCGCGCGCATAGCTCGGATTGAAGGCGAGAGCGCGATCGACCAGCGCGATCATCGCGTCGATGTCTTCGCCGAAACACGCAAGGGTATAGGCAGCATCGGCGACGACGTTCGGGTCGTTTCCGGCGACCTGCAACGCGCGGTGAGCAAAATCGATGCCCTTCCGCCGGGTCACGTCCCGATCCGGCGCGGAACCGTCGCTGACGAGATTCATCGAGAGGGCGGCCGCCAAGGCGAGCGCCGGTCCATAATGCGCGTCACGCACGATCGCCTCCTCGATCAGCGCGAAGGCCTGCCGGATCTGGGTTCGTGACGTGGACCACATTGCAAAGGCGCGCAGATAGAGATCGTAGGCGCTCAGATCGCTGGTCGGGCGGTGCGCCGAGCGGGCGGATTCGGCGGCCTGTACGGCCGGCTCGATGATGCCGGCGACGCTGGATGCCACCTTGTCTTGAAGGTCGAACACGTCTTCGAGCGAGCCGTCGAACCGGTCGGCCCACAGGTGCATGCCGGTTTCGGCCTCGATCAACTGCGCGGTGATGCGCACCCGGTTGCCGCCTTTTCGCACCGACCCTTCGAGGACGTAGCGAACCCCCAGCTCGCGCCCGACCTCTTTCACATCGACGGCGCGGCCTTTGTAGGTGAAGGTCGAATTGCGGGCGATGACGAAGAGCCAGCGGATGCGGCTGAGCGCGGTGATGATCTCCTCGACCATGCCGTCGACGAAATATTCCTGCTCGGGGTCGCCCGACATGTTCTGGAACGGCAAGACGGCGATCGATGGCTTGTCGGGCAGCGCGAGGGCCGCGGTGCCCTCACCCACCAAGGGCTGCGCGCTTGGTCCCCCCTCTCCCGCACTGCGGGAGAGGGTGCGGCCGAAGGCTGAGGGCGGGTGAGGGCGACGCGGTAGGCCCGCACCGGCCGCGCGATGTTTTTCAGCGCCTGCTCGCCGAGATCCTCGAACGCGAGGTCGAGCCGGCCCAGGGCGTCCTCCTGCACTCGCGCGGAGACGCAGATCCCGCCCGGCTCCGCCAGCGCCTCGAGCCGGGCCGCAACATTGACCCCGTCGCCAAAGATGTCGCCGTCCTCGGCGACGATGTCGCCCTGGTGGATGCCGATGCGGAGTTGCAGGCGACGGTCAACGGCAACACCGGCAGTGCGCTCGGCGATCTCCGCCTGCATCGCGGCGGCACAGCGGAGCGCATCGACGACGCTGGCGAATTCGGCCAGGAGGCCGTCGCCGGTCGTCTTGACGATGCGCCCGCGATGGCCCGCGATCGCCGGGTCGATCAGCTCGCGCCGCAGGCCGCGCAGCGCCGCCAGCGTGCCTTCCTCGTCGAGGCCGACGAGCCGCGAGTAGCCGGCGACATCGGCGGCGAGGATCGCCGCCAGCCGCCGTTCCATCCGCTCGCCCGCCATCGCGTCCCCCCTGCAACGCCGCCATCATATCGCCGTTTCCGTGTGCTACGGTGCGGTTTTCTCGGCGAAGGCCTTGGCTGCAGATTCTGTGCAAATAACAGCCAGAACAGCGAGCGGAGAGCGGGGCGGGATTGCTGTAGGATGCGTCGCGAGGCAGCACCCATTGGATCGGGAGGCAACGGATGGAACGAACCGCCACATGCCATTGCGGCCAGCTGCGGGTGATCGCGTCGGGCGAGCCGGACAGCGTCTATGTCTGCCATTGCCAGGCCTGCCAGCACCGCACCGGCTCGATCATCCACAACGGCAGCCGCTGGCTGAGAAGCCAGGTGCGAATCGAGGGCGAGCACAAGATCTATGCCCGCAAGGGCGATAGCGGGTTCGAGCTCCGCTGGCATTTCTGCCCGAATTGCGGCAGCAGCGTCTTTTGGGAAGGCGACCGCAGCCCGACGACCTGCGGCATCGCGGTCGGCTGTTTTGCCGACCCGAATTTTCCGGCGCCGACGTCGTCGGGATACGAGGAATCGATGCACCGCTGGCTCGGGCTGCCCCCCGACACCGCCCATTTTCCGCAGGCGCGCTCTTGAAGGGGTAGGCGCAATGAGCGAGGCGGACACCACCCCCTACGAGATCGGCCTCGACAAGAACCCGGCCAATTTCGTGCCGCTGTCGCCGATCGGGTTTCTGCTGCGGACGGCCTCGGTCTTTCCCGAGCGCACCGCCGTCATCGCGCCTGCCCCGGCGGAAGCCGGGGGCGAGCGGCGTTACACGTGGCGGGAAAGCCTCGCCCGTATTCGCCGGCTGGCGAGCGCGCTCCGGGCGCACGGCGTCGGGCGCGGCGACACGGTGGCGCTGATGGCGCCCAACGTGCCGGAAGCCTTCGAGGCGCATTTCGGGGTGCCGATGGCCGGCGCCGTGCTCAACGCCCTCAACATCCGGCTCGACGCCGAGACGATCGCCTTCATCCTGAAGCACGGCGGCGCTAAGGTGCTGTTGACTGACACCGAGTTCTCCCCGGTCATCGGCCGCGCCCTGGCGCTCATCGACGAGAAGCCGCTGGTCGTCGACATCGCCGATCCGGCTGGTCCCGGCGGCGAATGCCTCGGCGCGCTCGATTACGAGGCGCTGATCGCCGGCGGCGATCCCGGTTTCGCCGGGGTCACGCCCGAGGACGAGTGGGACGCGATCGCCCTTAACTACACCTCGGGCACCACCGGCAACCCGAAGGGCGTCGTCTATTCGCACCGCGGCGCGTATCTCAACGCGCTCGGCAACGTCCTCGTCTGGAGCATGCGGCAGCACCCGGTCTACCTGTGGACGCTGCCGATGTTCCACTGCAACGGCTGGTGCTTTCCGTGGACGGTGACGGCGCAGGCCGGGACGCATGTCTGTCTGCGCCGCGTCGAAGCCGGGGCGATCTACGAGGCGATCGAGCGGCATGGCGTGACCCACATGTGCGGCGCGCCGGTCGTCATGAACATGCTGCTCAACGCGCGCAACGCAAAGCTGCCGCACCCGGTCGAGATGATGACCGCCGGTTCGGCGCCGCCCGCCGTGGTCATCGACGGTATGGAAGCCCTGGGCTTCCGCATCACCCATGTCTATGGCCTCACCGAGGTCTACGGGCCCTCGGTGGTCTGCGCCTGGCACGACGAATGGGACGCGCTGCCGTCCGACGAGCGGGCCCGGCTCAAAGCGCGCCAGGGGGTTCGCTACCCGGTGCTCGAGGGGCTGATGGTCGCCGACCCCGAAAGCCTCGCCCCGGTGCCGCAGGACGGCACGACGATGGGCGAGATCTTTATGCGCGGCAATATCGTCATGAAGGGCTATCTGAAAAACCCGGCGGCGACCGAAGAGGCGTTCGCGGGCGGTTGGTTCCGTACCGGCGACCTCGCCGTCGCACATCCCGACGGCTATATCGAGATCAAGGACCGCTCGAAGGACATCATCATCTCCGGCGGCGAGAACATTTCGACGATCGAGGTCGAGGATGTGCTCTACCGGCACCCCGCCGTGCTCGAAGCGGCGATTGTCGCGCGGCCCGACCCCGATTGGGGCGAAACCCCGTGCGCGTTCGTGACGCTGAAAGAGGGCGCCCAGGCCGACGCCGCCGAGATTATCGCCTTCTGCCGCGAACGCCTGGCGCATTTCAAGGCGCCGCGGCACGTCGTGTTTGGGCCTTTGCCGAAAACGTCGACCGGCAAGATCCAGAAATTCGTGCTGCGCGAGCGGGCGAAGGCAGGCGCGTGAGCAAGGGCGCCCCCTTGCCGCTCGTCCCCAAACCACACAGAATGGATGCATTCACCCCCGTAGAGGAGAGCGGTCATGAAGGTGGTCACGCTTCGCGACATTCCCGATGTCCCGGTGGAGGGCGCCGATCGGATCGACGGGTGGACGGGGCCGGTTGCCCGCTCGCGCCAGACGATCATCGAGCCCGGCGATTCGGGCAATTACAACTGCAGCGTCGTCAACTTCAGCCAGGGCTGCACGACCGGCTGGCACAGCCACACCTGCGACCAGATCCTAGTGGTGACCTCCGGCGCCGGCATGGTGGCGGTGGAGGGCGGCACGCCGCAGGAAATCAACGTCGGCGACGTCGTCCACATCAAGGCCGGCGAGCGCCATTGGCATGGCGCCAGGGCCGACACGACGATGGGTCACATCACGATCACCGCGGTCGGCGGCCAGGCGAAGTGGGGATAGGTCTTGCCCTATGCGCCGAACCGCGGCCGGATCCCGCACGGGCACCGGCCGCGGTGCCGGCGCCCCTTAACGCGTAGCTGCGCGGGCCGTCGCTTCGCCCAGAACTCGCGGAGGATGGCCCGTGTATGCGTTGTTCTACCGCAATGTCACCGACCCAGAAATCGTCTATGATATTGATGATAATAAAATAATCTACGGCAACGCGCGAAAGATCAAGGTTGTATCCGAGAAGAAATGCATTATCGATGGGCTTCCTTACAGCCTGGCGATCACACCAAGATGGCAAACATTGGTCGGCCGAGCGAATGGCCGCGATGACGTTGCGTCAAACTATCGTATATTCTGCGCCGACTACGCCTCGTCCGATTTCCAGTCGGTGCGTGACGCCCCTTGGCTCGAAACGAATGACGATGCCGAGTTGGCGATCCACAATCAAACCGACTTCTTTTTGGTTTTGGAGAAGTCCGAATTCTGCGACCATTTCTCGGGAACGCAGTACTACAATACATCGCCAAGTTTTGACCTTGCGGTCTACGAAAAGCGGGCAAAATTCTTTACTGATCCGTTCGGCGTGCTGGTGGCGTTCGGGGCGACGACATTCGCGCCCAACCTCATGCAGACCAGAGCTGGAAAATTCATCTCCGATCCCTTGACGCTCGCGCACTGGACGACGCTGCAGGTCGGCAGCCTCCTGTGCAGCCACGCCCTCGGCAAGGTGTTCTATGGCCTGCCGGACAGCGATCACTTCAAGCGGTTCAGTGGCGTCGGTTTGCTGTTGGCGCCGCTGAACTACGGGCATTGGCACGCGCAGAACATGCCGGCGCTGTTTGCCCTCAAGCAGCTGCTGGAGCGGGGTCTCTTCTCGGAGGAGGAGGTGACCGTCGTTACCACCAGGCCGGAAGCCGCTAATATCGATTTGCTCGACCATTGCCTGCGACGGTTGCAGCTCAAGCCGAAATTCTTCGACCCGGCCAAAGGCGACATCGGCGCGTTCTCGTTCGATTGTACGCTGTTGCCGAGCAGCTCCTCGTGCGGCGTGTTCCACTGGTCCCGGTTCCTTGCCAGGTCTCTGTCGCTGCTCCGCGAGGGGGTCGAGGGGCAGGATCGCGTGCTGTTCATCAGCCGGACCGATGCGGGCAACTCGCGCGGCCTCAGCAACGAGGAGGAGATTTTGGCGGCGCTGGCGGCGGCCGGGATTCCGGTGGAGCGCGTCGCCGCCGCGGAGTTGAGCTACGCCGAGCAGAGGGCCCGTTTCGCCCAAGCCAGACTTGTGATCGGGAGCCACGGCAGCGGCTTGACCAACGCACTTTACGGCGGGCCGCAATGTGCTGTGCTGGAGTTGATCTCCGACGCCGTGGACGGCAACAGGGGTTGGTATCACAATCTCTACCGGCTGCTCGGACAGCGTTATGCGGCGATCAACTGCCCCTCGCCCGGACCGGCATGGTCGCGGGCGGCATTTCGCGCAGAACCGGGCCTCGTCGTGACCGCCGCGAAGGAATTATTGTCGAGCGGAACCGTGTCGGAGCACCAACGGGCTCGGCATGGCGCCAAGGCCGACACGGCGATGGGTCACATCACGATCACCGCGGTCGGCGGCCAGGCGAAGTGGGGATAGCCCGCTCGTCGCGAAACCCCTTCAGCGCACGACGAGGAGGTCGCAGGCAAAGCGGTCGGCAAATTTGCGCAGCCCGTCGCCAGCGGCTTCGGCAAAGCCGGCGCCGACCGCCAGCAGCCGGCAGTGGAGTTCGCCGATCCGCCGATCGAGCGCGACCGGCTCGTCAGGCCCGACCTCGACCTGCAGCCGCACCGGGTGCTGCGCCAGCCGCTCGGCGAGCCAGGCGTCGAACCCGGCCGCACCGGCCAAAGCGGGCGGGCAGATCACCGTCAACCCGCTGCCGCCGGAAGCGGCCACCTGGGCGGCCGCATCGAGCAGCCGCACCGACGTCGGGTCGCGGTCGGCCAACAGCATCACCACATCACCGCCCGCGACCTCGCTCTGCCGGACCACGAGGAACGCCCCCGGCGTCACCTCGATTTGCGACCAGCAACGGCATTCCACCCGGAAATGACCGCCGACCGGCCGGGTCAGCCCGCCGGCAACCACCAGATCGCGCTCGGAAGCGCCGACGACAGCGCTGCCCGACGCCGTCCGCAGGATTTCGAACGAGCACTTGACGCCGTGCCGCTCGGCTGCCGCGCACAACTCGCGGCGGGCCTGCTCTGCCGCCACCCGCAGGTGCAGCTCGATCTGCTCGATGGTCAAAGGTTCGGCGCCGGCCCCGAGCGTGAACTGGCGGGCAAAGGGCAGGCTGGCCAAATGCAGCAGTTCCTCGTCCTCGACAAAGACGCCGTGCAGCGGCGCCTTGGCGTGTGCGGCGAGCCGTACCGCGGTGCCGATCGCGGCGCGGTTTTCCGATGCAGAATCGAGCCACACGACGACGCGCTCGATCGCGCCGATGGTCGGTGCGTCGCTCATCTGTGGTCCTCCCGGCGGGCGTCCACGCCCGATGCGAGGTGGGCGAGCTCGGCGGCCTTGGCGGCGAAGGCATCAAGCCGCGCGGCGATGCGCTGATTGAGCGTACCCTCGGGATAATTGCCGGCGGCGTCGGGCGCGCCGGCCGGGATCCCGGTCAAGAGCTCCAAACCCTGGTCGACCGTGTCGATCGGGCAGACCCTGAAGCTCCCCGCCTCCGCCGCCGCGACGACGTCGCGACGCAGCATCAGGTGCTTGACGTTGCTGGCCGGGATGATGACGCCCTGGCGGCCGGTGAAGCCGGTGATTCGGCAGGCGTCGAAAAATCCCTCGATCTTTTCATTGACCCCGCCGATCGCCTGGATCTGGCCGCGCTGATCGACCGAGCCGGTGAGCGCGAAGGATTGCTTGATCGGCGCATCTGCCAAGGCCGACAAGAGGGCGAACAGTTCGGCCGCCGACGCGCTGTCGCCGTCGACCCCGCCATAGGATTGCTCGAAGACGAGGCTCGCGTTGAGCGACAGAGGGCGGTTCCGGCCGAACCTGCCGCCGAGAAACCCGGAGAGGATCAACACCCCCTTCGAATGCAGCGGCCCGCCGAGCGCGACCTCGCGCTCGATATCGACGACCTCGCCGCGCCCGAGCCGCACTTGCGCGGTGATCCGGCTCGGCTGGCCGAACGACAGCGAGCCGAGGCCGATCACCGAGAGCCCGTTGACTTGGCCGATTTCCTCGCCGTCTGTCTCGATGCGGATCGTCCGGCGCCCGATCTCCTCCTGGAGGCGACGGTAGATCCGGTCGCCGCGGCGGAATTGCGCGTCGATCGCCGCCTGAACTTCAGCGAGGCCGACGATGTCCTTGCCGGCGTCGGCGGCAAACTGGTCGGATTCGCGCAACAGATCGACAAAGGCCCGCAGGCTCGTCGTCAGCTTGTCGGAATCGCCGGCGAGCCTCGCCGCCTGCTCGATCACCCGGGCAACGGCCGGGCGATCGAGCGGGCGCAGCTTCTCGCGGCGCGTCATCGCGCAGATCAGCCGGGCGTAAAGCAGCGTCGTTTCCGGCGTGCGCTCGACGCGGTCCTCGAAATCGGCGGCGATCTTGAACAGATCGGCAAATTCCTCGTCGTTGGCGCTGAGCAGGTAATAGAGCGTCGGCGGCCCGACCAAGACCACTCGGAGATCGAGCGGGATCGGCTCGGCCTCCAACGACACCGTGCTCGCCATGCTCAAGAGCTGCTCGAACGTCTCGATGCGGATCTGTCCGGCGTTGAGCGCCCGTTTCAGCGACGCCCAACCGAGATTGCCGGTCAGCAGCTTCACCGCGTCGAGCACAAGATAGCCGCCATTGGCGCGATGCAGCGCGCCGCCGACCAGGAGGTTGAAGTCGGTGACGAGGGCGCCGAACCGCGCCAGGTGCTCGACGCGGCCGACCAGCGTCTGGTGCGTCGGGTTGTCCTCGTAGATCACCGGCGCGCCGTGCTGCCCGCTATTGTCGACAACGACGTTGACCCTGTAGCGGCGAAACCGCGCCTCCTCGAGATCGCGCATCACCGGCGCGGGCACCGGCACCCCCGGCGCCGCAGCTGCCGTCTCCGGCGCCGCCGGCGCGAGAAAATCGTCGGTGTTGTCCTTGATGTCGCGCTCGACCGCGTCGAGATACCGCCTGACCTCCGGAAGGTCAGCATAGCCCTCCTGCAATTCCCCCATCAGATGGGCGATCGCAAAGCCGGTGGTTTCGCGGTTGAGCGCCTGCACGACATCGCGGTGGGCGCGCTCCCACAGCGGCACCTGCTGCATCACCACCTCGAGCTCGCCCTGGATGCCCTCGATCTCGTGCTGGATGCGCTCGCGCTCCTCCTGCGGCAGCTCGTTGAACAACTCCGGCGCCAGCACCTTGCCGTCGCGCGTCGGCGCCAGGGCGAGACCCATCGGGGTGCGCAGCACGGCGATCTTCTGGCTTTCGGCGCGCCGCTGCAGCCCGCCGAAGGCCTCCTCGCTGCGCTCTTTGAACTGGCGGTCGATGGCCTCGCGGCGGGCGCGGTATTCGTCGCGCTCGAAGGCGGCCGGCAGGGCCGCCCGCAATTCCTCGACGAGCCGCTTCATCGCCGCCGCAAGGGCGGCGCCGCTCCCGGCCGGAAGCTGCAGGCGGCGCGGCTTCTGCGGATCGTCGAAATTGTTGACGTAGCACCAGTCGGGCGGCGTCGGCTCGCCTGCCGCCTTGGCTCGCAGCAGCTCCTCGACCATCGTGTGCCTGCCTGTGCCGCTCGCCCCGAGGGCGTAGACGTTGTAGCCCTGGCCGCGGATGCGCATCGCGAAATCGAGCGCCTCGACGGCCCGCTCCTGGCCGATCAGCCCCGGCGCCTCCTCCAGCTCGCTGCACAGATCGAACGGCAGCTCGGCCGGGTCGCAGCGCCGATACAGCAGCACCGGGGGCAAGGCCTGCCCGAACGCAAAGCCGGGGCCGGCGGACGCCGGTGTGACCCGAGCCTCGACAAGGGAGGCTGGCTGATCATTCATCGCGGCGAATCTCCATCCCGATGCACCGCCATATTCGCCCAGCGGGACAGCCGCGCCAATGTCTCGGTTAATTGGGTGCCGGAGGCGGGGCGAAAAACGGCGGCGCATCAGGCCGAGTTCGGATTGCGTCGATGAAGAATCCGGGGCGGTCGCCCGCCCGATCCGCGGATGGGGCGATCCGCGTCCATTCGCGGCAGTCGATCAGCACCAGCGGTGCGCCGCCGGCGGGCGTCTCGGCCGCACTGCAGCGGCCGGTCGAAGCGAACCAGGCTGCCTGCTCGACGACCCGCGCGGCGCTGAACCTGGCATTGCCGCCCGCATGCCGCCAGGCCTCCCAGCGGGTGCCGCCGAGTTCGCGGCTGAAATAGAAGCGCTCGACCGCGCCGGCGGTGGCCGGGTTTGCCCCGCTGTAATGCTCGGAGACCAGCGTCGTCAGGGTGAATGGCGCCCCCTGGCCGGGCGCGGCGCGATAGCTGAACGGCGCGACCCGCCAGCGCGTGAAGGCGGCGTTGAAGCGATTGGGGCAGGCGGCCTGGCCGGCCGGCAGGCCGTTGAGCCGGGCGACGGTTTCTCCCGCCAGCAGCCCCGGATGCTGCGGGTCGAACTGGGCGATGATCCAGGACTGGCTCAGGGCGGCAGTGGTCAGGGGGCCGCGGCATTCGCCGACCCACAGCGCGAACCCGGTGCCGCCGTCCTCGGTCGCGCCGAACGAGATCGCGCCCGGCGACAGGATCGCGATGTCGCCGCCGTCGCTGCCGCGGTCGAAGACGCCAAAGCGGCGCCCCGGGCCCGACCC
>DASYUS010000005.1:0-3564 GCA_036000945.1 Allostellaceae bacterium | reverse complement strand
TGCCGGGATGACGGTCGATCAGCACCATGCCGGCCTCGAGATTGCCCCAGAACAGGACGTTGACCGGTAAATCGTGGCGAGCGGCCGCACGTGCGATGCGGTCGAGGCCGGGGTCGTCCGGCGCGCGGTTCGCCTCTCTCGTCAGCATGATGCGGACGCCGACCGCGCCGGGAACCTTCTTCCACTCGGCGATGACATCAGCGACCGCCGGATCATCCGGGTTAACCGGCTTGACGATCGCGAACCGGCCGGGATGGGCCTGTTGCACCTCCACCGCATAGCTGGCGTCGTACTGGTACATCGAAAAGGCGGAGATGAAGATCGCACCGTCGACGCCGACCTTGTCCAGCGCCGCCACCATCTCGTCGCCGGTGACGTGAGGCGGCCAGTTCGGCACGCTGTGCCAAGGCCGCTGCGGCGTGTTCGCCTCGTAGGCATGGACCTGGGAATCGATGATTGTCATCGCGGGAACTCCTCTGTACCGAGCAAGTTTGGCGGTCACAGCGGGTCCCTGTCCAGAGCGCCCAGGCTTCGGTGATGCCTCAGTTTCGCGCCGTGCGTCCTTCGAGACGGCGCTTTGCGCCTCCTCAGGATGACGATTTTCTTAATGCCATCAAACACTTTCGTCATCCTGAGGAGCGCCCGCAGGGCGCGTCTCGAAGGACGCGCGGATGCACTTGCAGCGCACAGCGAGACACTACCAGGGCTTGGTGCGCCGCCGGGGACGCGGCGATGAGGGCGCCAGGCTTGCCGTCAGCGGCCCCGGCGGTTCATCATCCGTCCGGGAATGGAGGCCACGGGATGAAGTTTGGATTGTTCGGCGGCGCCCGCACCGAACTGGGCGAGCAGGCCAGCGACAGCCGGATCTACACCGACTACATCGACTACATCTGCGAGGCCGAGGCGCTCGGTTTTCACAGCGTTTTTCTGGTCGAGCATCACTTCACCGGGTTTGGCCAGGTGTCGGCGACGCTCAATTTCCTGACCTACCTGGCGGCGAAGACGACGACGCTGCGGCTCGGCACCGCCGTCCTCGTCCTGCCGTGGCACAGCCCGGCGCTCTTGGCCGAGCAGGCCGCGACGCTCGACCTCTTGTCCAACGGCCGCTTCGATTTCGGTATCGGCAAAGGTTATCGCTGGGGCGAGTTCCACGGCTTCTGCATCCCGATGGACGAGGCCGAGGAGCGCTACAAGGAGACCGTCACCTTTCTGCGCAAGGCGTGGACCAGCGAGGGCCGCTTCTCCCATCACGGCAAATACTGGCATTACGAGGACGTCGTGATCGAACCGGCGCCGGTGCAGAAGCCGCACCCGCCGTTGTGGGTCGGCGCAGCGAGCGCGCCGTCGATCCGCTATGCCGCCGAGAACGGGTACAATCTGCTGCTGGGGCAGGGCGGCGGCCCCGAAACCGTCGCCGAGGGGGTCGGCGTCTACCGCCGCGCCATCGAGGCGCAGGGCAGGGTATTCGATTCCTCGACGGTCGGGCTGACCCGCGCCTTGCACATCGCGATGAACGACGGCGAGCGCGAGGCGGCGCGCGAATTGCGCGCCAAGTTCATGGCGCAGGTCCAGCAATTGTCGCTGTCGCCGACGGGCGAGTCGCCGTCCCTCGGGCGCCCGCGCAAGGCGATGTCGCGCGCCGAGATGGATGCGGTGACCGAGCGCGACGCGCTGATCGGCCGGCCCGACGAGATCATCCGGCGCATCAAGCGGCTCCAGGAGGGCGGCGTCGAATACATCATGGTGATCGACTTCGCAGGCTCGCGCGATCACCTGCGCACCTTCGCCCGCGAGGTGATGCCGGCCTTTGCCGAATAAGCCACCGCAGCTCGCGATGCCGATTACATGAAGCCATTCGCCGAGTTTCCGCTAACGCTGCGCAGCAAAATCCGGTTTGTCCTGAGCGATGTCGACGACACGCTGACCGACGGGCCACGCCTCCCGGCGGCCACCTACACGGCGATCGAACGATTGCAGAATGCCGGGATCACGGTGATCCCGGTGACCGCCGCGCCGGCCGGCTGGTGCGACCTGATGGCCCGGATGTGGCCGGTCGGCGCGGTGATCGGGGAGAATGGCGGCCTCTGCTTCCGCCATGACCCGGCGAGCGGGGAGACCGAGCGGCATTACTGGGCGTCGCCCTCGGAACGCGAGGAGGCACGCGCTCGCCTCGCCGCCCTCGCGGCGGAAATTGTCGCGGCGCTGCCGGGCTGCACGGTCGCGCACGACCAGCGCTATCGCGAGGTCACGCTGGCGTTTCGCGACCCCGGAGATCGCGCGCTGTCGGAGGAAATCCTGGCGCGGCTGCAGGCGGCCGGCGCGCGGACGACGGTCAACTCGCTCTGGGTGCTCGGCTGGTTCGGCGCGTTCGACAAGCTCGCGATGACCCGCCGGACGATGGCCGAGCTGTTTGTCACCGACATCGACCGCTACGCCGAGATCTGCCTCTATATCGGCGATTCGCCGAACGACGCGCCGATGTTCGGGTTTTTCCCGCAATCGGTCGGCGTCGCGACGGTCCGCCATTACGCCGACCGGATGCCCGCCTTGCCTGGCTGGATCACAGAGGGAGCGGGCGGCGCCGGTTTTGTCGAAATCGCCGAAGCGCTGCTGCACGACCGGGCCTGACAAACGCGGTCGGCCTGCCGCGGCGCCGGCGGTTTACCAACGGTTCGGCGAGCAGTGCCCGCGAACCCACCGTCCTCGCTGATTGTAGTGGGCGCGCACCCAATGCCACCCGGGAGCGCAGCGCCGGTAGACAACAGGCGGCGGCGGTGCCGGCGCAACATAAGCAGCAGGGGGCGGCGGTGGCGGCGGCGGCCCCGGCGGGGGCGGTGGAGCGACGACGCAGGCGGAAAGGCCGAGGATAGCCACGACGGCAATTGCACCGAGTGGAATGACCGATTTCATCGACGCATCCTTTCACGCATCAAGAAGCCATCAGCCGTCGGGCGGCCGGGATCAGATATCGGCATAGACATGGGTTTCGGCGTGGGCGCCCGGGTGCGTTACGGCGCCCTTTTCGGTGTCGCCGACGGTCTGGGCGTACTTCCACAGCGTGCCCGACTGGTAGCCGTTCTTGCGCGCGGTCCAACCGCGCTGGCGCTCGGCCAACTCGGCGTCGCTCAATGCCACGTCAATCGTGCCGGTCGTGGCGTCGATCGTGATCCGGTCGCCATCCTTAAGCAGCGCGATCGGCCCGCCGACCGCCGCCTCCGGTCCGACATGGCCGATGCAGAAGCCGTGCGTCGCGCCCGAGAAGCGCCCGTCGGTCAGCAACGCCACCCGCTCGCCGACGCCCTGGCCGTAGAGCGCCGCCGTCGTCGACAGCATCTCCCGCATGCCCGGCCCGCCGCGCGGCCCCTCGTAGCGGATGACGATGACATCGCCGTCCTTGTAGCGCCGCTTGTCGACCGCCTCGAAGGCATCCTCCTCGCGGTCGAAGCACAGCGCCGTGCCCTCGAAACGCAGCCGCTGCAGGCCGGCGACCTTGACGATCGCACCCTGCGGCGCGAGGTTGCCCTTCAGCACGACGAGGCCGCCGGTCGGGGCGTACGGGTTGGC
>DASYUS010000004.1:0-9802 GCA_036000945.1 Allostellaceae bacterium | reverse complement strand
CCCCACACCGCGAACTTCTTGCGGTAGTCGAGGTAATGGTCGGCGACCTTCTTGAACAACGGGTCTTTCGCCGACTCTTCCTTCAGCACCTCGAGCCAGGCCTTCTCGATTGTCGCCAGATCCTCGTCGCTCCAGCGCCGGATCTGGACGCCGTGCTTCTCCTGGTACTCCTTCATCGCGGCGAATTGCGAATGGTCGCTCTCGACGTAGGTGTACATCATCTGCTCGCCGAGTGCGATCTCGACCATCGCCTTATACTTGTCGGGCAGCGCGTCCCACGCCTCCTTGTTCATCAAGAGTTCGCTGACCGAGCTCTGCTGGTGCCAGCCGGGAAAGTAGTTGAACTTGGCGATCTGGTAGAAACCGAGCTTTGTGTCCATCGTCGGCATCGAGAACTCGGTGGCGTCGATCACGCCGCGCTCCAGCGCCGGGTAGATGTCGGCCGCCGCCAGCAGCTGGGTCGACACGCCGAGCTTCTGCATCACCTGCGCCCCAAGGCCGAAGAACCGCATCTTCAACCCCTGCAGTTCCTTCACCGACTTGATCTCGTTGCGGAACCAGCCGGAGGTCTCCGGCGCGATCGCGAAGCAGTCGATCGAGACCAGGTTGTGCTTGGCGTAGATCTCCTCGCGCAGCTTGTTGCCGCCGCCGAACCACTTCCACCCAAGGAATTCGCCGATCGGCGGGCCGAACGGCACGGTGGTGAAAAACGCCAGCGCCGGGTACTTGCCGGTATGGTAGCCCGGCGTCGTCCAGCACGATTCGATCGAGCCCTTCGATACCGCGTCGAAGCACTCCAGCGGCGGGATCAGCGCACCGGGCTCGTAGAACTTGATCTCGAACGTCCCGCCCGACAGCCGCTCGATGTTTTTCGAGAAGCGCACCCCGGAGGTGCCGATATGCGGCAGCGTGCTGCCGAAGGCGCTCTGCATCTTCCACCGGACGCGCTTGTCCTTGTCCTGCGCATCGGCCGGGCCCGGACCGAGCGCAAGCGCGCCGATCAAGAGCGCCCCGAACGCCACCACAGCCAGTGACCATATTTTTAACCGCATCCTTGCCTCCCCTGTTTGACGCGAGTTGTGTCGGAGCCTCGTCGTGCCGGCGCGACGCGCCTTCCCCGCAGCACTCGCGAATTATGTCCCACGCCGAGCGTGTTAGGCCAAGATACACTTAGTGAGGTGCCGCTGAAACCGGCGAGTCGCATCGCGATCGTGGTTTTGACGACTTCCGCCGTCTCGGTCATCCTGCGGTGGTGGTCGATGCGCGATGAGCGATTGCTGAGCTGCTCTCGCCCGCCTAGCATCCGCGCAAGCACACATGGGGGAACGCCGATGAAGAAGGTCGAGATCGCCGCCTACGGGACGCCCGAGGAGGTAGCCCGCTGTGTCGAGGCGCCCGATGTCGGGATGCCGGGCGCCGGCGAGATCGTCTTTGACGTGCTCGCCTTTCCGATCAACCCGGCTGATGTGTCGATGATCCGCGGCAGTTACCGGCTGCATCCGCCGCTGCCGGCGACGCCGGGCGCGGAGTGTGTCGGGCGCATCACGGCGGCCGGCGCCGGGGTCGCGCTGCGGCCGGGCGAGCTGGTGATCAACATGCAGCGCGAGAACTGGGCGCAGCGCCGCCGCGTTGCCGCGGCGGATGCGATCCCGATCCCGGCGGGTCTCGATCTCGCCCAGGCAGCAATGCTGCGCATCAACCCGGCGACGGCGCAGCTCCTGCTCGAAGACCATGTTTCGCTCACACCCGGCGACTGGGTGATCCAGAATGTCGCCAACTCGGCGGTCGGGCGGCATTTGATCGTGCTCGCCAAGGCGCGCGGCGTGCAAACCGTCAATGTCGTCCGCCGCGACGATGTTGCGGCGGAGCTGCGCGCGCTCGGCGCCGATGTCGTGCTGGCCGATGGGTCCGATCTCGCCGAACGTGTCGGGCAGGCCGCCGGCGGGGCGCCGATCCGGCTCGGCATCGACGCCGTGTCGGGACGTGCTTGCCAGCGCATCGCCGACTGCGTCGCCGATGGCGGGGTCGTCATCAGCTATGGCTCGATGTCGGGCGAAGACCCGGTGATGAGCCGCCCGGCGCTCAGCGCCCGCGGGGTCAGCCTAACCGGCTTCATGCTCGGCCGCGGCCTGGCGAAGCGCACGCCGGAGGCGGTCCGCGCGCTTTATGCCGACCTTGCCCTGAAGCTGCGCGACGGCGTGCTGAAGGCGCCGATCGACGCCCGCTTCCCGATCGAGGACATCAAGCAGGCCCTCGTTCGCGCCCAAGAGGGCGGCCGCAGCGGCAAGGTGCTGGTCCTCCCGAACGGTCCCTTATGAGAGAGCTGGACCGCGGAGCCCGGTGACCTCCCAGCTGGTCGCCGCACCGGTCAGGCCTCGCGGGCTGCTGGCGACGGCGGGCTATGCCCGGCTGTGGTTTGCCGGCGGGGTCGGCAATGCGACGCGCTGGCTCGAGCTGCTGGTCGCCGGGATCTTCACCTACGAGGCGACGCATTCGGCTCTGCTTGTCGCCCTCGTTACCGCGGCGCGCAGCCTGCCGATGCTGCTGCTCGGCCCGATCGCGGGGGTGATCGCCGAGGCAATCAACCGGAAGCGGCTGCTGTTGGCGCAGCTCGCGGTGATGGCGGCGACCTCGGCGGCGCTTGCCGGGCTGGCATTCGCCGGGGAGGTCCGGGTCTGGCATATCCTGCTCGGCGGCGCCGTTGGCGGGGTGGCCGCGGCGAGCGAGCTGGCAGTGCGCCGGCGCATGATCGGCGAGGTCGTCCCGACCGACCGGGTGAGCGCCGCGGTGGCGCTCGATTCGCTGACCAACAGCTTCGCCCGGGTGCTGGGCCCGATCGCCGGCGGCGCGGTGTTCGAGCTGTTGGGGCTGGGCGGCGCCTACCTCGTGTCGGCGGCGCTCTATGTCGCCGCCTTTCTTGCCGTGCTCGGGCTCGGTTTTCACCAGGAGCCGCGCCGGCTGCGCTTCGGCCGCATCCCCGGCGAGATCGCCGAAGGGCTGGCGGTCGCCCGCGCCAACCCGGCGATCCTCGCCGTCGTCCTGGTTTCGATCGTCATGAACAGCTTCGGCTTCTGCTATTCGGCGCTGATCGCGCCGATCGGCATCGATGTCTATCGCGTGTCGCCGATCCTGGTCGGCGCTCTCCTCTCGGCCGAGCCGATCGGCGCCATCGCAGCCGGCATCGCCTTGGCGGCGGGCTGGCTGCGGCTCGACGGCAGCCGCGCCTTGCTGCGCGGCTCGTTCCTGTTTCTCGGCGGGGTCGTCGCGATGGCGCTGTCGCCGTGGTACGGGTTGGCGTTCGTGCTCTTGGTGATCGGCGGCCTCGGCACCGCGGCGTTCTCCAACATGCAGACGACGCTGATTCTCGTCGAAGCGCCGCCTGCCGCGCGCTCGCGCGTCATGGGGATCGTGACGATGTGCATCGGCACCGGGCCGATCGGCGTCTTGATGATCGGGGCGCTGTCGGAGCAGCTCGGGCCGGCCGCGGCGATCCTGGTCACCGCGACGATCGGCCTTGCCGGGCTCGCTCTGATCTGGCGGCGCCTGATACGCGGGCCACCCCCGCTTACCCCCACCCCAGCCCTCCCCCGCTAGCGGGGGAAGGGCATTTGGCGCGGACCAACTCCCTCCCCCGCAGGCGGGGGAGGGCTGGGGTGGGGGTTCTTTGCAGCCGATCAGCCGCAGGCGATGCAGTAGCTGTCGCGGGTGCCTTCGGGGAGCCGGCTCTCCTTCCAGCTCTTGCCGCCGTCCTGCGTGCCGAACACCTGGCCGCAGCGCGAGATCGCGTAGACCTGGCTCGGATCGGTCGGGTGCGGGATGACACCCATCATCGTCGCATCGGCCTTGATGCCGCGGTCGAAGCGGGTCCAGCTCCGGCCGACATCGTCCGAGCGGTAGACCGAGCCGTCGGTCGAGCGCGCCGCCGGACTGAGCGCGGCATACATCACCTTCGCATCGAGCGGCGAGGTGCGGATGTCGCGGCCATAGGTCAGCGGCGAGAACTTGCCGATCTCCATGTCCTCCCAATGGGCGCCGCGGTCGCTGCTGCGAAAGAGGCCCATCCGGTTGGCGAGAAACACGGTGCCCGGCGCGGCCGCGCTGCACGCCAGCGCATGGCCGTCGAGCATGCCTTCGATCTCGGTCTGGCTGCCGATGCGGCTGCGATACTTCGGCTCTTCGCAGAACCGGATCAGGTCGGCTGTGCAGTCTTCCCAGCTTTCGCCGGCGTTGCGGCTGCGCATCGCGCCGTTGGCCTCCATCGTCGCGTAGATGTCGTCGGGCGCGTTCGGATCGACATCGAGCCGCATCACCCGGCAGGCGAACGCCATGTGCACGCGGTTGGGGAGGCCCGGGTCCTGCGTCAGCTTCCAGTTGTTGCCGCCGTCGTCGCTGCGGTAGACCGCGACCGGCGTCGCCCCGGCATAGATCCGACGCGGGTCTTTCGGGTGGATCAAGACCGACCAGATGTCGGGATCGCCGCCGGGCAGCGCCAGCTTCTCGAACCGGCCGCCGCGATTGGCGCTGCGGTAGAGCCCCGTCGTGCTGCCGACATAGATCGTGTCGCGATCGCTCGGGTGCACGGTGATCGCGTGCACCTCGGCGTCGTCGGGGAGCCCGCCGCCGAGCTTCTCCCATTTGCCGTCGCCGACCGCCTGGCGAAACACGCCGGCCAGCGCCCCGCTATGTGTCATCCCCACCGTGCCGGCGACGCCGGCGTAAACATGCGTCGTACCCGCCATCGTTTCCTCCTGTCGTTCGTGAAATCCGGTAATCAGCCGCAGGCGATTGCGTAGCAGTCGCCGGCGCCTTGCGGCAGCCGGCTTTCGCTCCAGTTCTCGCCGCCGTCCCCGGTCGCGAAGACCTGGCCCGATTTCGAGACGCCGTAAACCCGCTGCGGATCGCGCGGGTGGAGCGCGACCCCCATCATCGTGTTGTCAGCGTTGACGCCGCGATCGAAGCGCCGCCAGGTCCGGCCGACATCCTCGCTCTTGTAGATTGCGCCGTCGCCGCTGCGGAAGGCCGGGCTCAGCGCGGCGTAGAGCACCTTCGGGTCATACGGCGAGACGCGCAGGTCGCGGCCGTAGGTCATCGGCGAGAACCGCCCGACCTCGACGTCAGCCCAATGCGCGCCGCAATCGTCGCTGCGGAAGAGGCCCATGCGGTTGGCGAGAAAGACGGTGCCGGGTGCCGCCGCGCTGCACGCCAGCGCGTGGCCGTCGAGCATTCCCTCGACTTCGGTCTGGCTGACGATGCGGCTCTTGTATTTTTCCTGCGCGGCAAAGCGTAAGAGATCGGCGGTGCAGTCCTCCCAGCTTTCGCCGCGGTCGCGGCTCCGCATCGCGCCGTTGGCCTCGATGCAGGCGTAGACGTCGTCGGGCCGGCCGGCATCGACGTCGAGCCGCATGACGCGGCACGGGAAGGTCATGTGCACCCGGTCTGGCAGGCCGGGATCGGGCAGCTTCTTCCAGTGCTCGCCGCCGTCGTCACTGCGGTAGACGCCGGTCGGCCCGTAACCCGCATAGATCGTCCGCCGGTCGGTCGGATGGATCGTCACCGACCAGATGTCGGCGCCCGGCTCGGGCAGCGCCAGGCGTTCCCAGCGGTCGCCGCGGTTGGCGCTGTGGAAACCGCCCTTGGTGCTGCCGATGAAGACGCTATCGGGATCGTCGGGATGAACAGTGATCGCGTGCACCTCGATCCCGTCCGGCAGGCCGTCGTGCAGCGCCTCCCAGCGCTCGTCGCCGACCACCTGGCGAAAGACGCCGCCTTTGCCCCCCTCCATCGACCGCACCGCCCCGGCATATACATGCGACTGGCCCGCCATACTCGCCTCCCGCGCTCGAACTCTGCGGAGGATCATACGCCGCGTTTGCAGCATGGCCAACGCAGGCAGATGGTCCTTTACAATTTGATGATGCCGGCAAGCGCCGCGATCGATACGGCGGCGATGGTCCCCATCCGGATCGTCAGGCGCATCGCCAGCTTCTCCAGTTCGGACTGCAGAAAGCTCTTGGTGACCATCTCATCAGCGACGAGGTCGCGAGTCGCTTCGGCCAGCACCTCGGCCTGCTGATCGCTGAAGCCCGCGCCCTTGAGCCGCCGCGCGTATTCGAGGGTGTCGAACGCCATGGTGTCTCCGAAGGTAGGCGCACCGTTATCATTTTACCACGCCAACCTGCCGATGGCTGTAAGGGCCTTGTCACGGGGCGTCATCGATCGGTTATGGTGCGCGCCGATTTTTCGGGAGATGGCGATGAGCGACAACACGACACGGGAGCGGCGGCGGATCGGCCGCGACGGGCCGGAGGTGCTGGCGGTCGGGCTGGGGTGCATGTCGCTGTCCGGCACGTATGGAACGAGCGACGACGAGGCGGCGGTCACGTTCCTGCAGCGGGCGATCGACATCGGCGTCGATTTTCTCGACAGCTCCGACGCCTACGGCCTCGGCCAGAACGAGGAGGTGCTGGGCCGCGCCCTCAAAGGCAGACGCGACCGGGTGGTGCTCGCCACCAAGTTCGGCCAGGACCGCCGCACGGGTGGCGTCAACGGCCGCCCCGAATATGTCCAGCAGGCCTGCGAGGCCAGTCTGAAGCGCCTCGGGGTCGACGTCATCGACCTCTATTACCAGCACCGGGTTGATCCGGAGGTGCCGGTCGAGGACACGGTCGGCGCGATGAGCCGGCTGGTCGAGCAGGGCAAGGTGCGCTTTCTCGGCCTCTGCGAAGCGCGGCCCGAGCGCATCCGGCGCGGCCATGCCACCTATCCGATCGCCGCGGTGCAGAGCGAGTTTTCCCTGCTCTATCGCGAGGTCGCCGATGAGACGCGCGCGACGACGCGGGAGCTTGGCATCTCGTTCGTCGCCTATTCGCCGCTCGGCCGCAGCCTGTTGGCCGGCGTCATTCCCGATTTCGGCAATCTTTCCGAAGGCGACACCCGGGCCCGCCACCCGCGCTTCGAGGGTGAGAATTTCCGGAAGAACCGGGCGCTCGTCGAGCGGGTCGAGGCAATCGCCGCCGACCGGCAGTGTACCGTCGCCCAGCTCTCGCTCGCCTGGCTCCTGGCACAAGGCCCGGACGTGATCCCGATCCCCGGCACCAAGCGCATCGAGCGAGTCGAAGAAAACCTCGGCGCGCTCGACGCGCACCTCAGCCAGGAGGAGCTCGACGCCGTCGTCGAGGCCGTGCCGGTCGGCGCCGCCGCAGGGCTGCGCTATCCGGCAGGCGGCATGAAGGGCGTCTACATCTGAGCAGCTGCATCGCAGCAGCGCCGGCGGGGGTGGGCGCCACGGGAATTTGCGCTCGGCGGAAGACGTTTGTCGGGTGATTGCACCCCCGCCAAGGAGCCCTCAGATGCGCGCCGCTGCTCTTGCCCTCTTCAGTGCGTTAGGCCTGGCCGCCTCGGTCACGGCGGCCGGCGCAGCCCCGGCCGCGCCGCCGCCCGTGCCGTCGCAAGATACTGACATCGTTCAAGTATCCGGCGGTTGCGGCTGGGGTTTTCACCGCCATCACGGCTATTGCGTCCGCAACCGCCACCACCGGCCGTATGCCTACCGCCCGTACTATCCGCATTACGGCTATTACCGGCCGCACCGGCATTACGGCTATTACGGCGGCGGCTACGGCTCCGAAAATTTGAACCGGCCATCGCCGAGCGACCACATCGCCAACCAGCTCAACGCCCAGCAGCTGAACCGCGGCTACTACTGGGGCTACTGATGCTCAGCGCCCGAGCACCCGGTCGAGCGTCTTGATCGCGTTGTCGGGGCCGGGCGCGGTTTCCGCCTCGGCGGCGGCGAGGAATTCGTAGAGCCGGGCAATTGCCGCGTACATGTCGGCCGAAGGCTTGTTGGCGCCGAGGAAATCGGAGATTTCCTCCATCTCGCCGACCCAGCGATAAGCCTTGTCGTACATCGTCGGGATGCTGCCGCGCATCCGCTTCAGCATGTCGGGCTGGCTCTTCGACAACTCGGCGATCAGCGCCTCGCCGCAGCCGAAACGCGCGGCGCCGAGCAGCATCGCCGCGGCGATCGCGGTGGTGCCCTTGGTAATCCCGGCATAGGACATCTTGAGACCGGAGGCGGCGCCGACCGGGCCATCGATCGCCCGCCAATCGAGCCCCCAGTCGCGCAGCACCCGCGTCGCGTCGACTGCCGTGCCTGAGGCGTAGATCGCCGGGCCGCTGTAACCCGGCCGCGGGGGCCCGCCGATGATACCACCATCGACAAAGGCGGCGCCGGTCGGCTCGATGATCGCGGCAATCCGCTGAGCCGTCTGCGGGCTGATCGCGTTGCAATCGACGTAGATCGGCTTCCTGGCCAGTCCCGAAAGCGTCGGCGCGAGCCGCTGTGCCAGATTCTCAGCCTCGCCGGGCGGCAGGATCGAAAGGAAGAAATCTGCCCCGTCGAGCATCGCGCGCTCGTCGGCCGCCGGCGTCATTCCGGCAGCACGGGCGCGCTCGGCGCTGGCAGCGCTGCGCCCGCCCAGCAAGGTTCGCACTTCGGCGCCGCGCTCACGGAGCCGCTTGCCGACGGCCGAGCCCATGCTGCCTTGCGCCAAAATTGCAACAACGATGGCCATGACGGTACCTCTCTCGAAGAAGGGAAGAGTTGGGCAAGAGGTAGCGCAAATCGCGGGCCATTGCGAGGCGCGCAGCGCCGAAAACATCGCGTCCGAGGTGAGCATAAGATGTTCAATGATACCTTCGCTAACTCGATAATATAATTTGTTAGGATCGATGCGGTATGCCGGGTGTTTTCGTATAACGAGCAAGTTAACTTTGCCCGGTATCCGAGGATGTTTCGCCGGGCGTTACCGAGGAGAAGAACGATGAAGAAGCTCAGTGCTATCGCACTTCTTGTCGGGATGGCGGCAAGTGTGCCGGTCTTTGCACAAACTCCGGATCCCGGCGTGAATGCCGTAGCCGGCGGGACGAGCGGCGCCGGTGCCGGCGCCCTGATCGGCTGCCTCGTGACGATCCCGATCGGCTGCGCCCCCGGCGCAGCGGTTGGTGCGGCGATCGGTGGTGGCGTCGGCGCCACTGCCGGCGTGGCGACCACGCCGGCTTACGTTCCGCCGCCGGCGTACGCCCCGCCGCCGGTGGCCTATGCACCGCCACCGCCGCCGCCACCCTATTAGACGGCCGGGCGGCCTTGCGAACCTTTATGGGCGCGGCGGATTAATCCGCCGCGTCGCGCATCGTGCCGCGCGCCTCGGCGACGAGGTCGCGCAGCACGGCGATGCCGGTCCGGTGGCAGAAATCGCCGAAGCCCTCACCCGGCCTACGCGCGGACGCAAACCGCGCGAACAGCGGGTCGAGCGCATCGGCGATGCCGGTGATGTCGAGCCGCTCGGCGATCGCCTCATTGAGCCGCGTCCCCTCGAAATCGCCGCCGACATAGAGCGAATAATATCCCGGCACCCGGCCGACGATGCCGATATCGCCGGTATAGGGCCGGGCGCAGCCGTTTGGGCATCCGGTAATGCGGATGCTGAGCCGCTCGTGCTCCAGCCCCCGGTGCGCGAGCCGTGCCGCGATCGCCGCGACGATGTCGCCGCGCACCCGCTCCGCCTCGGTCAGCGCCAGCCCACAGCTCGGCAGCGCCGGGCAGGCCAGCGCCCATCGTTCGACCGGCAGCAGATCCTCGGCGAGCCGCACACCGTTGGTCTGCAGCAGCGCGGTGATCGCCTCGCGATCGGCCGGGTCGATGTTGCTGAGAATGATGTCCTGGCTCGGCATCAGGATCGGGTCGACGGCAAAGCGGGCGACAATCTCGCGCAGCGCGCTGCGCAACCGCGCGCGCTCG
>DASYUS010000003.1:0-30757 GCA_036000945.1 Allostellaceae bacterium | reverse complement strand
GAGGTCAGCGATCCCAGAAGACCAACAGCTTACCTTGCCACCGAACACCAAAAAAATTTCCCGCAAAATTCGAAGCGCGACGATATCGTGCCAGGAATAAAGCGCGACCCGACCAGAGCCACGCGGCGGGACCGTCGGCTGAAAAAGCCCTCGCTTGCCGCACCATTCACGCAGCTGGCTTTCGGATAAGCCTGTCAATCGCAAGGCATCGGAGAACTGTAGGAGTTCCATCTTTAATGGGTATTATACCCATTCAAGATGGTCAACTGCTGATGTTCGGTTCTGACCGATTACGGCGCCATAGATGGGTCCCGCCGTGAGGATCACTCAGGAAACAGAACCAGTCGAAGGTCTGGCGAGCGTCAATGACCCCTCCGGGTCGCATGCGGAGCTTGCAACCTGCCCGGCCTGGGGCTGTTCGCCCGGCCCGAGGCGGGGTCATGGTTGCAGCCGGGCGGCCGCGTGCCTATTTCCGAGAGGAACAGATCAGCAACCGGGTGCCGCCGACGGGACATGCGAAATTCCCAGCTGTTTCCCTGCTCGCCGCAAAATTCCCTGCTCGCGGCAAAAAAATTCCCTGTGGCCCTACAAAAAATTCCCTGCTCGCGGCAAAGAGTTCCCTGCGGGTGCGCCAGAAATTCCCTGCCGCGGCTCGCAAATTTCTCACCTAACCTATGATAATACAAGGCAGAATCGGTATGATAGAGGCGCCTTCGGAAATTGTTCCCTGCCAGCAGGGAATTACGCCGGCTCGGCCGTCGCGTTGAAATCGTCGAGCAGCTGGGCGATGCGGTCCGGGTCGGCCTGGTCCATGATGGCTCGTGCCCGCCGCGTGGCGGCGACCATGTCTAGGGCGCGGATGCGCTGTTTGACGCGTGGGATGTTCTGCGCCGCCATCGACAGTTCGCGCAGGCCGAGGCCGAGGAGGAGCGCGGCGTAGCGCGGGTCGCCGGCAACCTCGCCGCAGATGCCGATCGGGATGCGGCGGCGCGCCGCCGCCTCGACGGCGAACTGAATGAGCCGCAGCACCGCCGGGTGCAGCGGGTTGTAAAGGTGGGCGACCTGCTCGTCGGTGCGGTCGACCGCCAGCGTGTACTGGATCAGATCGTTGGTGCCGATGGCGAAGAAATCGGCTTCGCTGGCGAGCGCGTCGGCGGCGAGCGCGGCGCCCGGCACCTCGATCATCGCGCCCAATGGCGGCAGCGCCGCCGCCAGCCTGACGCCGCGGCGGCGCAGCCGGCGCGCCACTTGCTCCATCGCCTCGCGGGCCTGGCGGATCTCCTCGATCGTCGAGATCATCGGCAACAGGATGCGCACCGGCCCCTCGGCGGCGGCGCGCAGCATCGCCGCGAGCTGGGTGTCGAGGAGGCGGCGCTCTTTCAGCGACAGGCGGACCGCGCGCAGTCCGAGCGCCGGGTTCGCCGCGTCGGCCGCAGTGTATTGGGCAAGCGCCGCCGGCAGCTTGTCGCCGCCGACATCGAGGGTGCGCAGGGTCACCGGGCGCCCCGTCATGCCGCGCACCAGGGCGGCGAAGAATTCGTACTGCTCGTCCTCGCTCGGCAGGTCCTCGCGGTTCATGTAGAGGAACTCGGTACGCACGAGGCCGAGGCCGACGGCGCCGTTGGCGACCGCCTGGTCGAGCTCGACCGGCAGTTCGAGATTGGCTTCGAGGCGGATCTCGATGCCGTCGCTGGTCACCGCCGGGACTCGCCGCAGCCTGCCGAACTGGCGCCGCTCGCGGGTGAAGCTCTCGTGGCGCTCCCGGTAATCGGCGATCGTCTCGGGCAGCGGGTCGACGATCACGGTTCCCGCCGAACCGTCGATCACGACCGTTGCCTCGGCCCGTACCCGCTCCACCAGGCCGGGCACGCCGACCACTGCGGGGAGGCCGAGCGCGCGCGCCATGATCGCGGTGTGGCTCTCGGGGCCGCCGTATTCGGTGGCGAAGCCGCCGATCCGGCGCGGGTCCATCAGGGCGGTGTCGCCGGGCGTCACCTCCTCGGCGAGGATGATCGCGCCGCCGCTCAGCGTCGAGTAGGCGATGTAGGGTTTCTTCAACAGATTGCGGATGAGCCGCGTGCCGACCACCCGGATGTCGTCGATGCGCGCCGCGAGGTAGGGGTCGGGCATCGCCGCGAACGTCTTGCCGATCTCGTCGATCTCGATCTGGATCGCCCGCTCGGCGTTGATGCGCTGGCGCGCGATGCGCTGATGGACGCCGCGGATGAGGCGCGAATTGGCCAGCATCGCGAGATGGGCATCGAGCACATAGCCGATCTCGTCGGCCGCCGATCCGGGCAGCGCGGTGGCGCGCATCTTGAGCCGGCGCAGCTGCTTGGCCGAAATCCCGACGGCCTCGGCAAACCGTCCGCGCTCGTCCTCGACGCCGGATTCGGGGATGCGGCTCTCGCTGACCGGCAGCTCGCCGCGATCGCCGACATAGGCGGGCCCGATCGCGATCCCCGGCGACACCCCGATGCCCGACAGCCTTCGCTCTTGCGCCGCTGTGGTCCCGGGGGCCTCGTCAGTCCTCATCGAACTTGCAGTCGATCAGGCGGGCGAGGGTCTCCACCGCATTCGCCGCGTCATGTCCGGTGGCGGTGATTTCGACGACCGCACCGGAGGCGGCGGCGAGCATCATCAGCCCCATGATCGAGCGGCCCGACACCGCAGTGCCGTTCTTGCGCACCTGGATGTCGGCGGCGAACTGCGCGGCGGTCTTGACGAAACGGGCGGCAGCGCGCGCGTGCAGCCCTTTCTGGTTGCAGATCCGACAACTGCGCCGGGCCGTCGCGGTGGTCTGCGCGGCCGCGCCGGAAACCGGGCCGGAGGTGGCATCGGGGTTCATCGGCGGGCGTCGGCGAGAAGCTGGGAGGCGACATTGATGTATTTGCGTCCGGCCTCCTGGGCGCCGAGCACCGCCCGCTCCAGGCTCTCCGTCTGGCGCAGGCTGGCCAGCTTGATCAGCATCGGCAGATTGACCCCGGCGATGACCTCGATCTTGCCGCGGTCCATCACCGAGATCGCCAGGTTCGACGGCGTGCCGCCGAACATGTCGGTCAAGAGCACCGCACCGTCGCCGCGATCGACTTCGGCGACCGAGCGCAGGATCTCCTGGCGGCGCTGTTCCATGTCGTCGTCGGGCCCGATGCAGACGGCGGCGATCTGGCTCTGCGCGCCGACAACGTGCTCGAGCGCGGCGGCGAATTCCGCCGCCAGCCGCCCGTGCGTAACCAGGACCATGCCGATCATCCCGATCCCCTCGCGGCGCGCCGCGGCAGCCGTTGCAACAGGTGGGCCGGCGCCGCCAGGGCGGCGGGCCGGCACAGGGGCAACACGACAGCGGCGCGACGGGCGGTGCCGTCGGCACCGTCGGTCAAGCTAACAGTCGCGAAGGTGGTACTGTTGCGCAGGGCAGATGCCACTTGCCGCTCGCGCCACCGGCGCTGGGGGGTCGCCGCGGCGGGAGTATGGGGGTATGCCGGCCCCATATAGCGCTGTCGGAGCCGTCCGTCATCAGGCTTGATCAGCCGGGCTGCGGTCGGTCGACCTCGCGGCCCCGTCTCGGGCCGCCAGTCGACCGCGGTGGCGTCGGCGTCGTCGCTCGTCATTCGCCGATCACCGCCGGCAGGCCCGGCCCGCTGAAGGCGCGCAACGCAAGGCGCAGCTTTGCGGCCGCCGAGGCCTCGAACGGCGCCACCGCGACGAGCGGCACGGCAAGCCCGAGAATGGTCTCGCTGCGCCGCACCGGCAGCCGTTCGACGTCGCCGGCCGGGACCAGATCGACGACCAGCGCGACCGGCGCTTCGGCGAGCGGCTCGAGCCGGACGATCCCGATGCCGCGCACTTCGAAGAGACCGGCAATCGTCGCCGGCGCGCGCACGATGACGGTGTCGCCGCGCCGGCATAGTTCGCTCTGGTCGTCGGCAACGAGACGGGCACCGGCGTCAATCAGTCGCAGGGCGAGGTCCGACTTGCCGGCGCCCGGGGCGCCGCGCAGCAGCACGGCGCGACCGTCGATCGCCACCGCCGTGGCGTGGATCAGCTTGCATTGCGGCGCGGCGGTCATGGCTCGGTCGGCAGGCGGATCAGGAAGCGTGCGCCGAGCACCGCGCCCTTCTCGCCGTCGGTCAGGTTCTCGGCCCAGATGCGGCCGCGATGCGCCTCGATGATCTGTCGCGAGATCGACAGCCCCAGCCCAGAATGCGTGCCGAATTTCTCGCCGGCCGGGCGCTCGCTGTAAAACCGGTCGAAAATCGCGGTCAGCTTGTCCTCGGGGATGCCGGGGCCGCGATCCTCGACGGTGACCAGCACGGCCCGGCCGTCGGCGACGGCGCGGATGCGAATCTCGCTGTCGGCCGGGCTGAACGAGACGGCGTTGGCGATGACGTTGAGGAAAATCTGCGACAGGCGGCTTTCGATGCCGGGGACGACGAGAGACCGGCCGCGGCCCGGCGGGTCTGCCGGCAATTCGAGGATGAGACGCGGCAAGCCGTCCGACCGCGTCGTCTCGTGCATCTCGACGAGCGCCCGCAGCATCGCCCCGATATCGGTCGGCAGCATGTCGAGACGGTTCAACTCGGCATCGAGCCGCGAGGCGTCCGAGATGTCGGTGATCAGCCGGTCGAGCCGCTCGACATCGTCCTGGATGACGGCCATCAGCCGGCGCTGCTTGGCCGGATCGTCGATGCGGGCGACGGTCTCGACAGCGCTGCGCAGCGAGGAGAGCGGGTTCCTGATCTCGTGCGCGACATCGGCGGCAAAGCTTTCGATCGCGCTCATCCGCTGCCACAGCGCATCAGTCATCTCGCGCAGCGCGGCCGCCAGCTCGCCGATCTCGTCGCTGCGCCCGGTAACGTCGGGGATCTCGATGCGGGCGCCGCGGCCGCGGGCACGCTGCGCAGCCGCCGCCAGGCGCCGGATCGGCCGAGCGATCGTGCTCGCCAGATAGAGCGACAAGAGCACGGTCACCAGCAGCATGACGCCGAAAATGCGGAGCAGTTCGAGCCGTACGGTACGGAGTTCTTCTTCGATCTCGCGGTCGCTGGTCGACAGCATGACCGCGCCGAGCACCTGCTTGTAGCGCTGCATCGGTACGGCGACGCTGATCACCAGACCGCCGGTCTGCGGGTCGCTGCGCACTGCTGAGCCGCCGCCGCCGTAAAGGGCTCGCGCGGCCTCCTGATAGTCCTGGGCGGTGTCGCCCTCCTGGTAGACGGGATGCTTATGGCGGCTCGGCAGCAGTTCGGTGATCCAGTCGTAGACCCCGTCGACCAGCCGCGTCAGCAGCCCCTTGCGCCCGGCTGCCGGCAACGCGGCGACCTGCACGGCATCGCCCGGCCCGCGCAGCAGATTGCTGTCGGCGATCAACGCGCCTTTGGCGTTGAAAAGTCGGGCGCGGGTGCGGGTCGGTTCGACCAGGCGGCGCATCATCTGGCGCGCCAGATCGGGCAGCAGGACTTCGCCTTCATCGGCCGAATCGAGCACCGCGCCCTCGCTGAGCGCGGCGGCGAAGATCTCGCCCTGGGTGCGCAGCGACTCGGTCTGCTGGCCGATGAGGCTCGCCTCGAATTTGCCGAGATAGAGAAAGCCGACAGCGAGAAGCGCCAGCGGCAGGACGTTGACGGCGACGATCCGCCGCGTCAGCGGCGAGATCGCAGGCCAGCGAAGCCGCCAGGAGCGGGCACCGGAAGCACGGCTGTCGACTGGCCCCTCGGCGCGGGCGTCGCTGTCCGAGGACCACCCGGCGTCGGCTGCCGCGGCCGGCGTCGGGTGCGCCGGCGAGCGCTCGGGCGCGGCCGGCCGTTCAGCGGTCGCGGTATCGATAGCCGACGCCATAGAGGGTTTCGATCTGCGCGAATTCCGTGTCGACGGCCTTGAACTTCTTGCGCAGCCGCTTGATGTGGCTGTCGATCGTCCGGTCGTCGACATAGATGTGCTCGCCGTAGGCCGCGTCCATCAGCTGGTCGCGGTTCTTGACGTGGCCCGGGCGCTGCGCCAGCGATTTGAGGATGAGGAACTCGGTGACCGTCAGTTCGACCGGCTCGCCGCGCCAGGTGCATTGATGGCGCGCCGGGTCGAGCGTCATCTGGCTGCGGACGATGACCGGCTCGCCCTGGCCGTTGTCGCGCTCGCGCGCCAGCTCGCCGCGGCGGATCAGCGCGCGGATCCGCTCGATCAACAGGCGCTGCGAAAACGGCTTCCTGATGTAATCGTCGGCGCCCATGCGCAGGCCCAGGAGCTCGTCGACCTCGTCGTCCTTCGAGGTTAGGAAAATGACCGGGATGTGGCTCTGGCGGCGCAGCTGGCCCAGAAGCGCCATGCCGTCCATCCGCGGCATCTTGATGTCGAGCACGGCGAGATCGACCGGCTGCGCGGTCATTCCCTTCAAGGCCTCGGTCCCGTCGCTGTAGCAGCGCACCGTAAATCCCTCGGCCTCGAGCGCCATCGACACCGAGGTCAGGATGTTGCGGTCGTCGTCGACGAGAGCAATCGTGTTCGCCACGGATGCGTCCCCCACAAAACCCCCCAACGCCGGCGGCGCAGCGCGGGCTCGGAATGTCTCGCGCCTAAATATGGCCGCTCGGCGGCAAACACAAAGAGGGCCGCCGCAAAGCTATTTCATGGCGGCCAGCTGCCTGCCGATCCTGTAACCTGTGCATCCCATGCCGCGGATCAAGCTTAGCATTGTCTTTGAGTCCGGTGCTCGGATTGGCCCGGGTAAGGCGGCATTACTCGAAAGTATTCGTGACACCGGCTCGATCTCAGCCGCCGCTCGCGACATGGGGATGCCGTACAAGCGCGCCTGGATGTTGCTTGACAGCATGAACCGGGCATTCAACGAGCCCGTCGTCGAGGCGGTAACCGGCGGTGCCCACGGTGGCGGTGCCCGATTGACGCCGTTTGGCGCCGATGTGCTTGGCCGCTATCGGCGGATGCTGGCGGCCGCCGAGACCGCGTCGACTGAGGATCTCGCCGCTCTCGCGCAAGCGGCGCTGCCCGACGCCGGCCCAAAGATCTAGTCCTACCGGGCGACATTCGCTTGCCCGGTCGGCGCAACAGGCGCTATGTCAAGATCGACATAACGTTTCGCCCGTGTTCACGATCGACACAACCGCGCTCGCCGCCCTGATCTTGCTTGCCGCGATCCTCTACTCGTCGGTCGGGCATGCGGGTGCGTCAGGCTATCTTGCGGCGATGGCGCTCGTCGGGGTGGCGCCGGAAGCGATGAAGCCAACCGCCCTGGCGCTCAACGTGTTGGTCGCGACGCTTGCGTCCATCCGCTACATCCGGGCTGGTCACTTCGAGTGGCGCACCTTCTATCCGTTTGCCGTCCTGTCGATACCGGCGGCGTTTATCGGCGGAACGATCAACGTGCCGCCGACCCTCTATAGGCCGGCCGTGGGGGTTCTGTTGCTGATCGCCGCCGCTCACCTTGTCCGCTCGGCCGACAGAGCCACCCAGACCGAAACCCGCCAGAGCCGGGCGGTCCCGGTTGTGCCGGCGCTTGCGACCGGCGGCGCGATCGGGTTGATTTCGGGGCTGACCGGGACCGGCGGCGGCATCTTTTTGTCGCCCGTGCTGCTGTTCGCCGGATGGGCGCCGACCCGGCGCACTTCCGGAATATCGGCGGCCTTCATCCTGGTCAATTCGCTTGCCGGTCTGGCCGGTACAACTCTAACGCTCCGCACGTTGCCGGCCGCGTTGCCGTTATGGGCGGTTGCTGCGCTGGCTGGCGGATTTGTCGGTACTCAGCTTGGCAGCCGCTGGCTTCCGGTGCCGGTCCTGCGGTATTTGCTGGCAACGGTGCTGGTGATCGCCGGGTTGAAGCTGATCCTCACCTGATCGGAGGTTCAGGAGGCATGGAATCGGAGCGCATCGAAATGGGGGCCCGCGGCGCGGCGGCGCGGCGCCTGATCCGTGGCGCCGACCGCGCCGCGCTTGCTAGCAGCATCGCCGGCCGGCCCTATGTCTCGCTGGTCGCCAGCGCCTGCGACAGCGATGGGAGCCCGCTCCTCCTCTTGTCCGACCTCGCCCAGCATACGGGTAACCTGCGCGCCGATCCGCGCGTCTCGCTGCTGTTCGACGATTCCGCCGGGCGTGCCGACCCGCTGGCCGCGCCGCGGCTGACGCTGCTCGGCCGGGCCGACCAGATCGACGACCCGCGGCTCGCCGCGCGGTTCGCCGCGCGCCATCCGGCGAGCGCCGCCTATGCCGGCTTTGCCGACTTCCACCTCTACCGGATCGATATCGAGCGCGGCCACCTCGTCGCCGGGTTTGGGCGGATCGCCTGGATCGAGGCCGCCGATCTGAGCTTTGCCGCGGACGCCTCCGCGCTGGCGGCGGCCGAGGCGGAGATCGTCGCGCATATGAATGCCGATCATCCAGAGGCGATCGCGCTTTATGCCGGACGCCTGCTCGGACTACCGGGGGATGGCTGGCGGATGACCGGGATCGACCCTGAAGGCCTTGACCTGCGGCGGCCAATGGACGCCGGCGGCGACACCGCGCGGCTCGATTTCGCGTCACCGGTGCTGACCCCGCAGGCCGCCCGTAGCGTCCTGATCGCGCTCGCCGAGAAGGCCCGCAGCGCGGCGCCGCGTCGTTAAGCGGGCGGCCTGCCGTCATCGGCCGTTTCGCCGCAATCGGTTCGCTTGCCGCGACAATCCCCCAGGTCTATTGTACAGCTTAATCTTTTGGCGGCCGCAAACGGCATGCCCTATGCATGGCAATGCCGGGCGACGATGGAGGAAAGCTTGGACCAGGCGGACAAACCGTTGGCAGCACGTACGCCCCGTTTCGGCCTCGGCGCCCAGGGGATGCGCCATCTCGGCGCGGTGCATTGGAACCTGACGGCGCCGTTTCTCTATGAGCATGCGGTGCGGCGCGGCGAAGGCCAGCTCGGGCTCGGCGGCAGCTTTGTTGTCAACACGGGGCACCACACCGGCCGCTCGCCGAAGGACAAATACATCGTCCGCGAGCCCCAGACGACGGATACGGTCTGGTGGGGCGACATCAACCAGCCGATCGAGCCGGCGCGCTTCGACAGCCTGCAGCAGCGGATGCTCGCCTACATGCAGGGCAAGGAGCTGTTCGTGCAGGACCTCTACGCCGGCGCCGACCCGGAGTACCGGCTGCCGGTGCGGGTGATCAGCGATGGCGCCTGGCCGAGCCTCTTCGCGCGCAACATGTTCATCCGGCCGCACGCGGCCGAACTCCCTGATTTCCGGCCGGCCTTCACGATCCTGCACGCGCCGGATTTCCGGGCGATACCCGAGATCGACGGAGTCCGCTCGGAGACCATCGTGCTGGTCAATTTCGCCACCGGCTTCGTCCTGATCGGCGGCACCCGCTATGCCGGCGAGATCAAGAAGTCGGTGTTCGGCTATCTCAATTTCGTGCTGCCGACGCGCGACGTCCTGCCGATGCATTGCTCGGCCAATGTCGGCCCAAAAGGCGACGCGGCGATCTTCTTCGGCCTCTCCGGCACCGGCAAGACGACCTTGTCGGCCGACCACTCGCGCACCCTGATCGGCGACGACGAGCACGGCTGGAGCCCGCGCGGCGTCTTCAATTTCGAGGGTGGCTGCTACGCCAAAGTGATCAACCTGTCGCCGACCGCCGAGCCGGAGATCTATGCGACGATCACCCGGTTCGGCACGGTCTTGGAAAACGTCGTGCTCGATTCCATCACCCGGATGCCCGATGTCGACGACGACAGCCTGACCGAGAACACGCGGGCCTGCTATCCGCTCGACTTCATCCCCAACGCCGACGAGCACGGCATGGCGCCGCACCCGAAAAACGTCATCATGCTGACCTGCGACGCGTTCGGCGTCATGCCGCCGATCGCCAAGCTGACCTCCGAGCAGGCGATGTATCATTTCCTCTCGGGCTACACCGCGCAGGTCGCCGGCACCGAAGTCGGCCTCGGCAAGGAGCCGCGGGCGGTGTTCTCGACCTGCTTCGGCGCCCCGTTTATGCCGCGCCATCCGTCGGAATACGCCAAGATGCTCGGCGAGAGGATCGCCCGCTACGGCGCCGATTGCTGGCTCGTCAACACCGGCTGGTCGGGCGGCGCCTATGGCGTCGGCAAGCGGATGGCGATTGCCCACACCCGCGCGCTGTTGCGCGCCACACTCGACGGCAGCCTCGCCGGCGCGCCGATGCGGCAGGACGCCAATTTCGGCTTCCTCGTGCCGGAGAGCTGCGCCGACCTGCCGCAAAACGTCCTCGACCCGCGCGGCACCTGGTCCGACAAGCGCGCCTACGACGAGGTCGCCCGCAGCCTGCGCGGCCGGTTCGAAAAGAACTTCAGCGAGTTCGAGCCGTTCGTCGGCAGCGAGGTAAAGCGCGCCGCAATCCGCGCGGCGGCGTAGGCTCGGCCTCAGCGCCGCCTATTCGGCTCTGCTCTCACGGCCGGCCGCTGACCCGAAAGCCATATTGCCGGCCGTGCCGCCGGCCGAACTGGTTGATGCGCTCGTCATAGGTCACCAGCGGGCAGGCAAGCTCGATCGCCGTGGCGATCAGCAGCCGGTCGGCCGGGTCGCGGTGCTCAAGAGGGTGCAAGCGATACGAGCGGCAGGCGGCGCGATGGCCGAGCGGCACAGCCTCGATGCCGGGCCGGTCGAGAAACCGCTCGACCCACGCCTCGACCGGCAGGTCGAGTTCGATGCGCCCGGTATCGACAAGCAGCGCAATTTCCCAGGCCGTGACGGCGCTCAAACAGACCGCGCCGCCGGCCTGCCAGCAATCGTCGATCAGGGCCCGCGTCACGACGGAAAGGCGCTCGTCGCCGCTGTCGAGCCACAACGCGATATGGGTGTCGAGCAGCAGGCGATCGCTCACCGCTCCAGCTCGCGTCCGGTTTCGGCATCAGGTGCGGTGTCGAGCGCCGGTTGCGTCAGGTCGACGCCTTCGCCGACCCGGACCGAGCCGCGATGCGCCCCGAACAGTGAGCCGGCTCGGCTGTCCTGCTCGAGCAGGCGCCGCACCGCCAGGGCGACCGCTTCGGTCTTGTTGCCGCGGGTTAGTTTGTTGGCGGCCCGTTCGACCAGGGCAACCACGTCCGGGCGGTTGATGGTAATCACATTTGCCATGAGGCCTTACATACATAATGGAATCCCAATCGGCAAGATCCTGTGCGGCGAAGCCTTCGGGCTCACCTCGTTGGTGCGGATGCGCCGCTCCTCGGACAGCAGGGCGCAGCGGGCGCGCTGCCGTGCCCGCGCCGCCCCTCCCTCGGCCGCGGTGCGGGAGAGGGTATAAACCTTAATGCCGCATGAAGTAGACGCGGCGCAGCTGGTCGCGGAAGCTGGCGCTGGCGTCGATCGCGGCGCGGAAATCCTCTTCGCCGAGCACGTAGGCTTCGAGCGCGTCGGCGGCGGTGACCGTCGCGTTGCGCGGCGCGCCGCTCATCAGCGCCAGTTCGCCGAAGAACTCGCCGGGGCCGAGCCGGGCGACTTCGCCGCCGTCACGCTGCACGCTCACCGCCCCCTCGGACACGAGGAACAGTTCGTGGCCGATGTCGCCCTCGCGGATAACGACTTCGCCCGGCAGATAGTGGCGCTTGGTCATCCGCTCGGCGATGTTGGTCAGCTCGTTCGGGGTCAGGTTCTTGAAACCCTCGACGCCCTTGAGGAACTCGCAGATCCTCAGCGCGTCGTTGAGCATGATGTCGGAGACGATCCGGCCGTCGACCATGTGCACGAGCCGGTCGGCCAGCTCGACGATGCGGTGGTCATGCGTCACCATGACGATCGCGGTGCCGTCCTCGACCGTCAGTTCCTTGAAGAGGCGGACGACATTGCGCGTCGACGCCGGGTCGAGCGCAGCGGTCGGCTCGTCGGCGAGTACCAGCTTCGGGCGGTTGGCCAGCGCCCGGGCGATCGCCACCCGCTGGCGCTGCCCGCCCGACAAGGAGCGCGGCTTGTAGTCGACGCGGTGGCCGAGCCCGAGGCTCTCCAGCATCGCGACACCGCGCTCGCGCATCGCCGCCGCCGAGCCGCCGCCGCCGAGCTGCATCGCCATCTTGACGTTCTCGTAGGCGGTCAGCGATTCGAAGAGGTTGTGCATCTGGAAGATGAAGCCGATGTCGCGCCGCATGCGCACCAGCCCGCCGGCCCCAAGCCGCGATAGGTCGTGGCCGAGCACATCAATCCGCCCCTCCTGCACCGAGCGCAAGGCGCCGACCAGCGTCAAGAGCGTCGTCTTGCCGGAGCCCGACGGGCCGGTCATCACCACCAGCTGGCCGGGCTCGACGACGAGGTCGATGTCGAACAGCACCTGGTTGCGCGCGTCGCCGTCGCCGTAGAAGAAGTTGACGCGGTCGGCTCGCACGACCGGGTTTTGCTCGAGGTCGGGGTCGAAAACCATCAGAAAACCTCCGCCGGGTCCGCCGCAATCACTCGGCGGATCGCCAGGATGGCGGACAAGAGGCACATGCCGAGCGTCAACCCGAGGCTCAGCAGCGTCAGCCGCAGGGTCATCTCCAGCGGCAGCAGCGTCAGCGCGCCGACCCCGCGATAGACCAGGAGGCATGCCAGCCACGCCGGCACGTAGCCGGCCAATCCCGACAGCGCGGCCTGTTCGAGCACGACCCGCACCAGATAGGCGGACTGGTAGCCCATGCCCTTGAGGGTCGCGTATTGCGGCACTTGGTCGGACAGGTCGGTGTAGATGATCTGGTACGAGATCAGCACCCCAACGACAAAGCCGACCACGGTGCCCATCAGAAAGATCGGCGCGGCCGACGACACATCGGCCTGAAACTCGCGTTCGAAGTCGACGAGCTGCGGCTTCGTCATGACGCGCACATCGCCGGGCAGCGCCGCCTGCAGCGCCTGCTGCACCCAGGGGGGATTCTCGCCCGGGCGGAGCTTGACAACGCCGAATTCGACCGGCAGGGCATCGGCGCCCTGCTGATTTCCGGGGAGCAGCCGGGCGAAGGTCGCCGCGCTCATCAGCACGGTGCCGTCGCTCATGAAATCGGGGCCGAGCGCAAAGCTGCCGACAATATGCACTTTGCGGCCGTTGATCTCGCTGTCGCCGGTCGCCCCCGCCATGCCGAGAAAGCCGCGAGCTTGCCGGTCGACGATCACGGCGTCGTCCTCCTTCAAGCGTGCCGCCAGGGCGGTCACCTCGGGCAGCCGGAACGCCGGATGGTCGGGATCGAAGGCGAAGGCCTGGATGAGGTAGGTTTGATCGCCTGCCGGGTCCTTCCAGAAAAAGCTCGACCACGAGGCATGCAGCGGCGCCACGGAAGCGACCCCGGCGACGCTCGCCGCCGTCGCGAGACGGTCAGGCGAAAACGGGTCGGCGCTGCCGAACCGATAGCTGCTGGCGCTGATCATGACGAGGTCGCCGTCGATGAGCCGCACCGTCGCCAGCGAGGCGTCGAAAAAACCCCGCTCGAAGCCGAGCTGTACCAGCATCAGAAGCACGGCAAACCCGATCCCGGCGCTCGACCGAATGAGGCGCCGCTTGTTGGCCACCAGGTTGCGCCAGGCGAGAGGCACCGAGCTTGTGCCGACGAGGCGGACGGGCGTCTCCGCTGCGGTCAAAGCGCGGCGTCCTCAGAACACTTCGGCCGGGTCGGCCCGGCGCAGGCCGGAGAGCGACAGAAACGCCGAAGCTGCCGCCATCGCCAGCGTGATCGCCAGCACCGTGCCGAGCTGCGCGGCGGTCAGGGCGAGCGGCAGCAACGTCTGGCTGCGCACCAGCGCGTAGACGCCGAGCGCGGCGCCGAGGGCAGGCACAAAGGCGACCGCCGTGATCAGGAACGCTTCGGTGAGAACGATCGCGTCGAGGGTGCGGTCGCCGTAGCCGATCGCCTTCAGGGTGGCGAATTGCGGCAGCTGCCGGGTGATCTGGGTAGCCAGCGTCTGGTACAGCACCATGATCCCGACAACGAACGAGATCGCCAGCCCCGAGCCGAAGATGAGGCCGGTGGCGGTGCGCGTCGTCCAATACGCGACCTCGTGGTCGACCAGCTCGGCCCGCGTGAAGACCTGCGCGTCGGCCGGCAGCATAGCCCGCAGCGCCTGCGCCGCGCGGTCGGCGTCGGCGCCCGGCTTCAGGGTAACGAGGCCGAGATTGACCGAATCGGGTGGCCGCAGCGGGAACATCGCGAAGAAATTGGGCTCGCTGACGAGCACGACGCCGAGCCCGAGAAACCCGGTGCCGAGCGCGTATTGCCCGCCGATCGTCATCCGGCGCCCCGCGATGTCGACGATCCGCCCGGTCGTCAGCGCGCCGAACAGCGATCGGCTCGCGCCGTCGACAAGGACCGTGTCGGGGCGATCGAGCACCGCCTTCTGGCGCTCGATGTCGGCGACGGCGAAAATCCCGGCCTCCGGGTCTGCGGCGATGATCGAGGTATCGACGCGCAGCCCGCCGTTGGCGTCCTGCCATTTGGCGGCGCCGATGTAGAGCGGGGTGGCCTGCGCCACGTCGGGCGCGCTCCTCGCGATTTCGATTCGCTCACGGGGAAATTGCCCGGACTGTGCCTGGAACAGATAGCGGTTGGAGCACACCAGAAGGTCGAAGCGCATGTGGTCGTAGATCAGCATGCCGCCTTGCGGCACCGCGACGAAGAAGCCGAGCTCGATGAACACCAGGAGGATCGCGATGAAGATGCCGCCGGTGGCGAGCGCCGTTCGCCCCTTCTGATCCGTCAGTATGCGCCAGGCGACACGGAGCGGCACCTGATCCGATCCCCCCGATCCTCTAGGTTGCGGCCGTGGCGACGGTAACATGAGCAACGAGACGACGCCATTCGCAGCCGGCTGCGGAACCGCGCGCCGGCGCAATACGCTGCGCTGTTCCGCCCTGCGCCCGCTGCGCTAACCTGCGGCAGCAGCGAGGAGTGAGGGCGATGAAGGTTACCGGGCTCGAAGTGCGGTCGTGCGACGCCGGCTGGCGCAATTATTATTTTCTCAAGCTGACGACCGATTCGGGCATCGTCGGCTGGAGCGAGTTCGACGAGGGCTTCGGCTCGCCCGGCATCACCGCGGTCATCGAGCGCCTGACGCCTCGGGTTGTCGGCCAGTCGGTCTTCGACCACGAGCGCATCTACAACCACCTCTATTGCCTGACCCGTCCGGCCGCCGGCGGGGTCGTCGCCGAGGGGCTGGGCGCGATCGAGAACGCGCTGCTCGACGCCAAGGCAAAGGCATTGGGCGTGCCGTGCCATGTGCTGCTCGGCGGCAAGGTGCGCGACCGCGTCAGGGTCTACTGGTCGCACTGCGCGACCTGGCGGATCAACCACCCGAGCTATTTCCCGCCGGCGATCACCGACCTCGATGGCGTCAGGAAGATCGGCGCCGAGGCGCGGGAGCGCGGCTTTACTGCCCTCAAAACCAACATCTTCCTGCATGACGAGAAGCCGCTGCATGGCTGGCGGCCGGGGTTCGGCGTGCCGTTCTTCCCCGAGCTCAACGTCGAGAAGCGCGTCTTACGCAATCTGCGCGCCCATCTCGAAGCGATCCGCGACGGCGCCGGCCCCGACATCGACCTCCTGCTCGACCTCAACTTCAACGCCAAGACCGAGGGCTATCTGAAGATCCTCCGGGCGATCGCCGATATCGAGATGTTCTGGGTCGAGATCGACAGCTACAACCCGGAGGCGCTCGGCTACATCCGACAGCAGAGCCCGCACCCGATCAGTTCGTGCGAGACGCTCTTGGGATTGCGCGAGTTCCTGCCCTATTTCCGCGCCCAGGCGATGGATGTCGCGATCGTCGACGCGGTGTGGAACGGCGTCTGGCAAGCGATGAAGATCGCCAACGCCGCCGAGGCGCATGAGGTCAACGTCGCGCCGCACAATTTCTACGGCCACCTCGCCTCGTTCATGAACGTGCATTTCGCGGCGGCGGTGCCCAATTTGCGGATTCTGGAGATCGACGTCGACCGGCTGGCGTGGGACGGCGAGCTGTTCAGCCATGCGCCGGAGTTCGTCGACGGGCATGTCGCGGTGCCCGACCGTCCCGGCTGGGGCTGCGAGCCGATCGAGGAGGCGCTCCTTGCGCACCCGCCGAAATCGCCCGGCGGGCTGATGAGCTACCGGCAGCCGAGCCGCACGAGATAGCGCCGATTTCGGCCGCATGATCTATCGCGGCCCGGCCTCACACAAATACGCATTCTCGGCGGAGTGTTGGGCCAGCTTGTGGAAATCTGCGCCAACAGCGGAGCGCCGAGATTATTCCCCCGCTGGACGGATGTAATTCGGTGATCTCGTTCCGCCCAAAAATGCATTGCTGCAATGCATCAACGTATGGGAAAATGCGTCAGTTTGCTTGACCGATGCATGGCTGGTTTGCGTTCTTTTGCATGGTTTTATCGGCTCCGATACCTATTTGTGCATTGCACCATCAGGTATGGAGTTGAACCATGTCGCTCATCAATCTCTTTGCTTCGGCGCGGTCCGCGCTGGCGCAGCGGCGGCAGCGGAACCGGGCTTTTGACGAGCTGATGTCGCTCGACGACCGCTCGCTCGCGGATATCGGCATCCACCGCTCGCAGATCCCGGCGCTGGTCGAGGGCTTTCGCCCGGCCGTCAGCCTGCCATCGCGGTCGGACCCGGTCGTCGCCTCGGCGTTCGGCTGCGGCGACGCGCGGCTGGCCACCGGCCACCGCTGGATGCCGCCGGTCTGACCATCGCTAACCCGACCGCAAGATCAGGGTCGACCATCCTTCGATGACGAGGCGGCGCACCAGGGCAAGGCCCTGAGCCCGGTGCGCCGTCAGCACCAACGCTTCCTGCCGCCTCAGCAGTCCAGCGAGAACGGCAACCCCGCCCGGCGCCACGGCGCGCCCTAGATCGCGCGCCATCAGCGCCAGCGGCCGGGCGAGAATATTGGCTAATATCAGGTCGTAACGAGCCCTCTGCACGGCGCGGCTGCGGTAGCCCGCGGCGCAGACCAGGCGCACCCGGCCGGCAAGGCCGTTGCGCCTAACATGGTGGCCGGCGACCCGCACCGCGCCGCAATCGACATCGCTCGCCAGCACCCTGCGATGCAGCCGCTTCGCCGCGGCAATCGCCAGAATGCCGCTGCCGCTGCCGATATCGAGCGGATGGCGAAAGCGCCGCCGGCGCGCCAGGCTGTCGAGCGCCACGAGGCAACCCCGTGTCGAGGGATGCTCGCCGGTGCCGAACGCCGTCGCCGCATCGATTTCGAGCGCGATCGCCCCGGCCGGCGCCCGGCCATGCCAATGCGAGCCGTGGATGAAGAACCGCCCGATCCGCAGCGGCGGGAAGGCACGCCGGTTATCCGCCAGCCAGTCGCGCTCGGGCATTCTTGCTTCGCGGATCGAGATCAGCCGGCCACCGGATGCCGCCGCCGCCAGCGCGAGCCGGACCTCCAGCGCCGGGTCCAGCACCGGCGCGCGCGGATAGGCCTCGACGCGCCACAGCGCGCCCGCGGGGTCGGCCTCGAATGCGCTGACCGCGCCGGCCAGCGGGTCGAGCGCCGCTGCCACCGCGAGCGCCGCATCCGCACCGGCGACTTCCGCCGTGATCCGCAACGGCCCGGTCATCCGATCATCTTCGCCGCATCTCAAATCACGCCAGTGTCCCTCTTGCCTCTCTTGTCGTCCCTGCGCAAGCAGAGACCCACGCCCTCAACCGCTTGTGCGGCGGCTCGGCGGGTCCCGGCTTTCGCCGGGACGACAATTCTGAAAGATTTCATCGAACGAACCTGTGGTTCAGCAAATAGCGTAGCCCGATGCCTCTCGATCTGCCCACCGAACCGCTTGACCACGCCCCCGGCGCCCCCGGTATCGCACCGACCTGGACGAGCAGCGCCAAGGACATGGTCGGCTGCGCGCTCGGCCCGTCGCGGCTGTGGTTCACGCTCGGCTTCGGCATCGTCAACGAAGTCTATTATCCGCGCGTCGACATCCCGCAGATCCGTGACCTCGGCTTTATCGTCGCCGGCCCCGACGGCTTCTGGTCGGAGGTCAAGCGCAACCAGAATTACACGCTGAGGCTGTTGGCGCCCGGCGTGCCGGCGGTCGAGATCGTCCACCGGCATCCACGCTATCAGCTGCGCCTGCGGATCACGCCCGACCCGCGGCGCGACGTCCTGGTCATCGAATGCCGGCTTGACGGAGACGGCGACCTTCGCCCCTACGTGCTGCTGGCGCCGCATCTCGGGGCCACTGGCTACGACAACATCGCCAGCGTCGAGCGCTATGGCGGGCGGCGCATGCTGTGGGCCGAGCAGGGCCCGTTCGCGGTGGCGCTCGCCGCCGCCGACGAGCGCCAGGCCGACGCCTTCGGCCGGGCCAGCGCCGGCTATGTCGGCGAGAGCGACGGCTGGCAGGATTTCGCGCGGAACGGCGCGATGCGCTGGCAATACCGCAGGGCCGGGCCGGGCAATGTCGCGCTGACCGGCGCCTTGCCGCGCCGCGCGGTGCTCGCCCTCGGCTTTGGCAGCAGCGCCGAGGCGGCGGCGACGCTGGCGACGTCGAGCCTCATCCAGCCGTTCGACAATATCCTGCAGCAGCAGATCGCCGACTGGGACCGCTGGCAGGTGAATTGCGCCGAGCGCAGCCCGTTGACGCTCGACCTGCCGGAGACGATCCGCGAGCAGGCGGTGGTCTCCTCGATCGTGCTGCGCGCTCATCTCGACAAGACCTACCCGGGTGCGATGGTCGCCAGCCTCAGCGTGCCGTGGGGCTATACCGGCAACGAGCGCGGCGGCTACCACCTGGTGTGGCCGCGCGATCTCGTGCAATGCGCCGGGGCGCTCCTGGCGTTCGGCGCCGAGCAGGAGGCGCGCGACACGCTGCGCTACCTGATTGCGACGCAGACCGAAGACGGCCACTGGCACCAGAACCAGTGGCTCGGCGGCACCCCCTATTGGCAGGGCATCCAGCTCGACGAGGCGGCGCTGCCGGTGCTGCTTGCCGATCAGCTCGGCGAGCGCGACGCGCTGCGCGGCATCATCGTCGAGGACATGGTGCGGCGCGCCCTCGGCTACATCGCCCGCACCGGGCCGTCGACGCAGCAGGACCGCTGGGAGGAGAACGAAGGGATCAACGCCTTCACATTGGCGATGACGATCGCGGCGCTGGTCGCCGGCGCTGCGCTGCTGCCGTCGCCCGAAGCCGACTGGGCGCTAGAGCTCGCCGATTTTTGGAACGCCAACATCGAGACCTGGCTGGCGGTCGACGACACCGGCCTTGCCCGGCAGTACGGCGTGCCGGGGTATTATGTGCGGGTGGCGCCGCCCTCGGTCCTCGCCGCTGCCGGCGCCAACCATGCACTCTTGCCGATCCGCAACCGTCACGACAGCACCGGGTTGCCCGGCGACGAGCAGGTCGGCACCGAATTCCTGCATCTCGTGCGGTTCGGGCTGCGCCTCCATGACGACCCGCTGATCCGTGGTTCGCTGACGCTGGCCGACGCGCTGCTGCGCACCGAGACCCCGGCCGGGCCGGTGTGGCACCGCTATCGCGGCGACGGCTATGGCGAGCACGAAGACGGCTCGGCCTATGACGGTACCGGCATCGGCCGCGGCTGGCCGCTCTTGACCGGCGAGCGCGGCCATTACGAGCTGTGCGCCGGCAACGACCCCTTACCCTATCTCGAAGCGATGGCGGCGATGGCAAGCCCAGGCGGGATGCTGCCCGAGCAGGTCTGGGACAGTGACCCGATCCCCGCGCGCTACCTGTTTCTCGGCCGGCCAAGCGGTTCGGCGATGCCGCTCGCCTGGGCCCATGCCGAATTCGTCAAGCTGATGGTGTCGCGCCAGACCGGCCACCCGTTCGGCCGCTCGCGCGCGGTCTGGCAGCGCTACCATGGCCGGCGGGCGACGGCGCGCCATGCGTTTTGGTGGCCGCACGCTCCGATCGGCGGCTTTCCGGCCGGCGCGTTGCTCGGAATCGCCCTGCCGGCACCGGCGGTGGTCCATTGGGGCCACGACGGCTGGCAGGCGATCGCCGACGCTCCGACCACCGACACCGGCCTCGGCTTCCACGTCGCCGTACTCGATACCGCGGCGCTGCCACCCGGCAGCCGTGTCGATTTCACCTGGTGGGCGCAACCGAGCAGCGAATGGGCCGGCCGCGACGTTATGGTGCAGGTTGTGGTGTAACGGTAGGCCCCTCTCCCGCGCCGCGGGAGAGGGAGGTTGGCGCTTCACCCTCCAATACGGCCGATCAGGTGCTCGTGACCGCCGCCTCGGCGAGGCGGTTGTCGACGCATTCGGCAAACGGCACCGCGTGTTTCAAGAACCCGCTGCCAAGAAGGGCGCGGCGCAGGCGGTCGAAGCCTGCTTCCGGCAGGATCGGGTCGCTGCCCCAGACGCCCTGAGCCTTGTAGCGCGCCAGGGCCCGGGTCAGGACGCCGCGATCGAGCGCCGGAAAATAGGAGGCGATCAGGTCGGCCAGCGCCTCAGGCGTCTCGGCAGCGACCCGGCGCTGCGTCCTGCAGATTGCCCGGGCCATGCGGTGGAACGGCTCGGGGTCGCGCTCCAACCGGGCGCGATCGGCGACGAACACGGTATAGCTGGTGCGGCCACGGTCGCTCGCCCGGTACCAGACATGCCCGCCGGCAGCAACCGCCGCCTCGACGAACGGCTCGAAGAGCTGCGCCACGTCGAGGCTCCTGTCGGCGAGGGCGGCGACGTTTTCGGCCATCGAGCGGCCGATAATGCGGTCGAGCCGGGCCGGGTCGATGCCGGCATCGCGCAGATCGCCTTCGAGGCAGAGCCACGGGGTCGGCACCTCGCTGACGCTGGCGAAGCGCAACCCGGCGAGTTCGGCGAGGCGGAAATCGGGGTTCGGCCGGGCGCCCACCAGCGAGAACGGGTCGCGGCACACAACCTCGGCGAAGGCGACAAGCGGCGAGCCGGGATGATCGTCATGATGCTTCATCACCCGGATCGGGCCCATCCACAGCACGTCGACCTCGCCCGCAGCGAGCGCCGCCTCGGCCCGTCCCGGCCCCGGCGACGCCACCAGCTCGACGGCCAGCCCCTCATCCTCATAGGCGCCGATCGCATGCGCCGCATAGAACGGCGCATAGAGCACAAAGCGGTAGTTCTCGTAGAGTCTGAGGCGGATTGGTTGGGACATCGCGATCTCCCGGACGCGTCATCCCGACGAAGGTCGGGATCCACCCTTGCCGTGGATACCGGCCTTCGCCGGTATGACAACTAGTTTGTGTTTGGCGTTTTACCGCAACGACCGGCCTCGGCTATTGTGGCGCATCAGCCCTTACAATGGGAGCCATCCGATGACCGAAGCCGCCGCCGCGCCGAACTGCCTTGCCGGAGTCCGCGTGCTCGATTTGACGCAATTCGAGGCCGGGCCGACCTGCACCGAGGTCCTGGCGCAGCTCGGCGCCGAGGTCGTCAAGGTCGAAAACCCGAAGGGCGGCGAGCCCGGCCGCATTCTCGGCACCGGCCCGAAACCGGGCGCCGACGCCTATTACTTCATGGTCTACAACGCCAACAAGAAATCGGTCACGGTCAATCTGAAATCGCCGAAGGGCGTCGCCCTCGTCAAGGAGATGGCGAAAAAGGCCGACGTCTTTGCCGAGAACATGGCGCCCGGCACGATCGAGAAGCTGGGGCTCGGCTGGGACGAGCTGCACGCCCTCAACCCGCGCCTCATCTATTGCCAGGTCAAGGGCTTCGGCGAGGGCAGCCCGTACGAGCACAACCTCGCCTTCGACATGATCGCGCAGGCCGCCGGCGGCAACATGGCGATCACCGGCGAGGCCGGCCGCCGCCCGGTCCGCCCCGGCCCGACCCTCGGCGACACCGGCACCGGCATGCTGATGGCGATCTCCGTCCTCGCCGCGCTCTACCAGCGGGTGACGACCGGCACCGGGCGGCGGCTGCAGGTGGCGATGCAGGACGCCCAGCTCAATTACACCCGCGGCTCGTTCGTCAATTACGCCCGCACCGGCAAACCGCAGGTGCGCGGCGGCGCCGGCTTCGGTCCGCCGGTGCCGCCGAACGACATCTTCCCGTGCAAACCGGGCGGCCCCAGTGACTGGATCTATGTCTTCAACAGCCACAACAACCCGGAGCACTGGCGCCGCATCGCCCGCGTCATCGGCCGCCCGGACCTCGCCGACGACCCGAATTACATCGACCGGGACAGCCGCCTGGCCCGCGCCGACGAGGTCATCGCGATGGTCACGGCGTGGACGATGCAGCACACCAAGCACGAAGCGATGCGCCTCATCGGCGAGGCCGGCGTCCCGGCCGGCGCGGTCTACGACACCGCCGACCTCTTGGCCGAGCCGACCTTCGAGAGCCGCGGCATCATCCAGACCCAGCACCACCCGAACGGCGACTTCCGGATGCCGACCTTCCCGGTGCGCTTCGACGGCAAGCCGCCGAAGATCGCGCCGTCGCCGCTGCTCGGCGAGCACACGACGCAGGTATTCGGCGACTGGCTCGGTATGAGCGAGCGCGACGTCAAGGGGCTGAAGGACGACGGGGTGATCTGACGCCGCGGGAGGAACGTCGATGACAAGCCGCAGGCGGGTGCTGCAATACGCGGCTGGGCTGGCGGCGCTCGCCGCGCCGGGACTGTGGCCTCGGGGAGGTTTGGCGCAACAGAAGCCGCCGCTGCCGCCGGGCCTGCCGAGCGGCGTCTACGACACCGCGATCCTGGACGCCTTGCCCGGCAAGAAGCCGTTGATAAAGCTGAGCTACCGTCCGCCCAACTACGAGACGCCGGCATCGTATTTCAGCGAGGCCATCACCCCGAACGACGCGTTTTTCGTGCGTTATCACCTCGCCGACATTCCCGAGATCGATGCCCGGCAGTGGCGGCTGAAGATCGGCGGCGATGGCGCGGCGAGCCCCTACGAACTCAGCTTCGCCGAGCTGCAAAACGGTTTCGAGCAGGTCGAAGTGACCGCCGTCTGTCAGTGCGCCGGCAACCGGCGCGGCTTCTCGCAGCCGCATGTCGCCGGGGTCGAGTGGGGGCTCGGCGCGATGGGCAACGCCGTGTGGCGCGGTCCCCGGCTCAAGGATCTGCTCGCGAAGGCCGGCCTGCGCAAGGAGGCCGTCGAGATCGTCACCGACGGCGCCGATGGGCCGCTGCTCGCCAAGACGCCGGATTTCATCAAGAGCATCCCCACGTGGAAGGCACTCGACGAGAACACGATCGTCGCTCATCGGATGAACGGGCAGCCGCTGCCGCATTTCAACGGGTTCCCGGCGCGGCTCATCGTCCCCGGCTGGACCGGCACCTATTGGATGAAGCACCTCGTCTCGATCGACGCCGTGACGAAGCCCTATGACGGCTTCTGGATGAAGCCCGCCTATCGGCTGCCAACCGGCAGGTTTCCGATGATCCAACGTTTCGCCACCCAGGCGACCGAGGTCAACGAACCGATCACCGAGATGGTGGTGAACTCGCTGATCGCCGCGCCGGCCGACAACCAGCAGGTGCGGCGGGGCCAGCCGGTCGATATTCGCGGCGTTGCCTGGGATGGCGGTTACGGCATCCGCCGCGTCGAGGTGTCGGCGGATCGCGGCCAATCCTGGCAGAGCGCCACCCTCGGTCCCGATCTCGGCCGCTTTGCGTTTCGCGCCTGGACATACCGGTTCACGCCGCAGCGCGCCGGCAGACAGGAGATCCTGGCGCGGGCGAGCAACGCGGCGGGCCAGACTCAGGCCGAAAGCCTCATCTTCAACCCGGCCGGTTACCACAACAACGTGCCCCGGCCGCTGACCCTGGTGGTGACGTGAGCGGCGCGGCGACGATGTGCAGCCTGTGCGCGGCGATCGCCGTGCTCGCGCTGCTCGGAGCGAGCGCCCGGGCCGACGAGCAGCCGGTTGTGCTCACCAATGCTCCGGGGCACGAGGCGGTGGCGAACAATTGCGCCGCCTGCCACAGCCTCGACTATGTCCGAACCAACGCGAAATTCCTCGACCGGAAAACCTGGCAGGCCGAGATCGACAAGATGATCAAGGTATTCGGCGCCGATATCGCGCCGCAGGATGCCGCGACGATCGTCGACTACCTGGTCAAGAACTACGGCATCGGCGGATAACCGCTTCCGGGGCCGACCTTTCCCGGCGGCGGCTGGAAAGCGGTGTTGGGGATGTTGCTGAAATGACCGGCGGATAAAATTCCCGGCGAGGGTGCCATGCGTCTTTTTTTCCCTGGCCATCGGGCCTCGGCGCGGGTAGGGATTGCCCCGGCGCGGGGCAGCAGGTTGCTGCCCCGGCTTGTGTGAGCGGGGCTGAGCCCGCGGCGTCCGGTGTTTGGGGCGGGTCGCGGTGCTCGCAGCGGGGGGCTGCGCATGCGCACATTGACACCGGTGCTCTGCACCTCCGGCCTTGCCGCGGAGGCGCGCGTCGCTCGCGCGGCGGGGTTCCAGGTCATCGTCGGCGCCGGCGACCCGCGCCGCACCGCTGCGCTCGTCGCGGCCGCGTCCCGGCAAGCGAAATGTCTGATCAGCTTTGGCATCGCCGGCGGCCTCGCGCCGCATCTACGGGCCGGCGACGTCATCCTTTCGGCCGAGGTCATCGCCGACGGCCGGCGTTGGCACGCCAGCGACTCGTTTCATGTCCAGGTCGGCGATCTGGCGCGGCAAATCGGGGCGGCGGAGGGGCCGGTGCTTGGCGCCAGCAATCTTCTCGCGACCGAAGAGGGCAAGGCCCAGGCGTGGCGCGACACCGGGGCGCTCGCGGTCGATATGGAGAGCGCCATCGTGGCGCGGGTCGCGGACGCCGCCGGGATACCGTTTCTGGTGCTGCGCACGATCGCCGACTCGGCGACGAGGGAGCTACCCCCGGCAGCGCTGATCCCGCTGTCCCAGGATGGCACGCCCGCTCTCGCCCGGGTGTTCGGCGAGGTGCTGCGTCGGCCGCGGCAGATTGCCGCGCTGTTTGGGCTCGCCCGCGAAACCCGGCAGGCCCTGCTGGCGCTAGCCAGCCCGGCGCACGCGGTGCGCGGGGCGTTTTTCGCCGCCTAGCCCCGATCGATCTAGTCGGGCCATCGCCTCTTCGACGTGGCGGGAAAAGACGTATTCGGCCGGGCGCTGCCGGTCGAGCGGGATTTCCGGCGCCATCTCCCCCGCGGTGCGCACCCCGCGCAACACCGATACGGCCGCCTTCAGCGGGTGATGGACCGAATCGACAACGGCGGTCGCCTCATACCCGCTGTGCACCATGCAATCGGCGCATTTCTCGTAATTGCCGGTGCCGTACGCATCCCAATCGGTCTCTTCCATCAGCTCCTTGAAGGTCTTGGCGTAGCCTTCGCCGAGCAGGTAGCAGGGGCGCTGCCAGCCGAAATAGTTGCGCGTCGGGTTGCCCCACGGGGTGCAGCGGTAGGCCTGGTTGCCGGCGAGAAAATCGAGGAACAGCCCCGACTGGTTGAACGACCAACGGCGCCCGCCCCGGCCCTTCGGGTCGCGCTTGAAGATTTCGCGGAACAGCTCTTTGGTGCGCCGGCGGTTGAGGAAGTGCGCCTGGTCGGGCGCGCGCTCGTAGGCATAGCCGGGCGACACGGTGATCCCGTCGACGCCGATCTCGGTCACCGCGTCGAAGAACCGCGCGATCCGCTCGGGTTCGGCGTTGTCGAATAGCGTGGCGTTGATGTTGACGCGAAACCCGCGCCCCTTGGCGAGGCGGATCGCGTCGACCGCGCGGTCGTAGACACCCTCCTGGCACACCGAGCGATCGTGGTCTTCCTGGTCGCCGTCGAGATGGATTGTCCAGGCAAAGAACGGGCTGGGTGCGAAGAGGTCGATCTTCTTCTCGATCAGCAGCGCGTTGGTGCAGAGATAGACGAACTTTTTGCGGGCGATGATCCCCTCGACGATCTTCTCGATGTCGCGATGCAGCAGCGGCTCGCCGCCGGCGACGACGACCACCGGCACGCCGCACTCATCGACCGCCTCGAGGCATTCGGCGACGCTGAGCCGCTGGTTGAGGATCGCATCGGGATAGTCGATCTTGCCGCAGCCGGCACAGGCGAGATTGCAGCGGAACAGCGGCTCCAGCATCAGCACCAGCGGATAGCGCTGGATGCCGCGCAGGTGGCGCCCCATGACGTAGGCGCCGACGCGGATCTTCTGGTGCAGCGAGATGGCCACGGCAAATCCTTGTCAAGAGCGCCCCCGACCCCTCCACGCCGCATGCGGGGCGAGGCAGGCGCGGGGGCGGCGCGTCATGCGCGCGAGGGGTTGTCGGTGAGTTGGGTCGGTATCCGGAAGCGGACGTTCTCGGTGACGCCGGGCAGCACCTCGAGCTCGATCGCAGTGGTCTCGCGCAGCCGCGCGATCAGTTCCTCGACCAGCGCGTCGGGCGCCGAGGCGCCCGCCGTGATGCCGACCGAGGAGGCGCCTTTCAGCCAATGCGGATCGAGGGCGCGCGCGTCCTCGATCAGATAGCTCGGCACCCCGCATTCCGCGGCGATTTCCCTCAGCCGGTTCGAGTTCGAGCTGTTCGGGGCGCCGACGACGAGAACGACATCGACGATCTTGGCCAGCTCGCGCGCGGCACGCTGGCGGTTCTGGGTGGCGTAGCAGATGTCCTTGGTGTCGGGCCCGAGGATCGAGGGAAACCGCGCTTTCAGCGCCTCGATAACGGCTCTTGTGTCATCGACCGAGAGCGTCGTCTGGGTGATGAAGGCGAGCTTGTCGGGGTTTGCAACCTGGAGCCGCGCCACCTCCTCCGGCCGCGAAATCAGGTGAACGCGCCCAGTGATCCGCCCCATCGTGCCCTCGATCTCGGGGTGGCCGGCGTGCCCGATCAGGATGATCTCGCGGCCTTGGTTGGCATAGCGCTGGCCCTCTATGTGCACCTTGGAGACGAGCGGGCAGGTGGCGTCGATCACCGGCAGGCCGCGTTCTCCGGCGCGGCGCTCGATCTCGCTGGCGACGCCATGGGCGCTGAAGATCGTCACCGAGCCCGGCGGCACCTCGTCGATTTCGTCGACGAACTGGGCGCCCTTAGCGCGCAGCCGCTCGACGACGTGACGGTTGTGCACGATCTCGTGACGGACGTAGATCGGCGGGCCGTATTTTTCGAGCGCGCGCTCGACAATCTCGATCGCCCGTTCGACGCCGGCACAAAACCCGCGGGGCTGAGCCAATACCACTCGCATCATCGCGCCTCATCGCCTCGGCCGCAGCCGCGGCGGTTGCCGAAAAGCCAACTCGGCTTATCCCTGCCACAATTCGCGCATCGCGCGCAATGCCGCGACGGGACGCCGCCATCCCGGCCGTATCGGCAAGGCAGAAGTTTTGCGCTGTGCCGCGCCGGCCGGTTTGTTATCACTAACGCTGAGGAAACGCATTTGGGCGGGTCGGCATGACGCTTTCTCGACGCTGGCTGCTGGCCGTGCTGCCGGCGATCCTCGCCGGACGGCACGCTGCATCGGCCGCGGAGCCGGGCGGCGCGCCCACGGCGCTGATCGAGCGCTATTACGGCGAGCTGCTGGCGGTGATGAAGGAAGCTAAGCGGCTCACCTTCGACCAGCGCTACGCCCGGCTCGCGCCGGCGATCGCGCGGACCTTCGATCTCCCGCTGATGACCCGCATTGCGATCGGTCCGGGCTGGGCGCGGCTTGCTCCCGATCAGCAGCAGCGCCTCGGCGAAGCATTCTCGCGCTACACAATTTCGAATTACGCCAACCGGTTCGACGATTACAACGGCGAACGCTTCGAGGTCGACCCGAACCCGGCGGCCAACCAGAACGGCATGCTGGTGAAGACCGGGCTGATCAAGTCGAACGGCGAGAAGGTGGTGCTGAACTATCTGATGCGCCAGGACGCAGCCGGTTCCTGGAAGGTGATCGACGTCTATCTGAGCGGCACGGTCAGCGAGCTGGCGGCGCGCCGCTCCGAATTCGTTACGGTCTTGCAGCGCGACGGGGCCGACGGGCTCGTGCGCATGATCGACCAGCGCACCGCGGCATTAAGGGCGGGGTGAGCCGGCGGAGGTCGGCGCTTTGGCCGGGCTGGTCGGCGGTGTTGCGGCGGCGCTCGGCGACGCGGTCGACGGCTTGTTGGGATCCTCGTAGAAATTGGGCCCAGGCTCCGGCGCGGCCCCATGACGCAACTCGGCAGCCCGGCGCTGCACGGAGAGGCTGCGCAGCTGGGCGTAGAAATCGAGCGAGTTCTTCTGCAGATCGTCGAGGACATCCATCGCTTGGGCGCGCTGATCGATGCCGCCCAGGACAAAGCGGGTGATCTGTATCTCATCCAGGCCCTTTGCCGACGCCAGGTAGCTGAACGGATCGATGTACGCATCCGCGCCCATGCCGATCAGATCGCGCGGGTTCGACGGTCCGAGGAGCGGGACAATCAGATACGGTCCTCCGGGGGAACCCCAAGCGAACAGCGTCTGCCCGAAATCGCCGCTCTCCTTGTCGAGGCCCCATTCCTTGGCAACGTCGAAAAACCCGGCGAGGCCGACCGTGGTATTGACGGCGAACCGCCCGACCGAGGCGAAGGCCCGCTTCGGTTCGGCCTGCAAGACGTTGTTGATGACGACGACCGGCTCCTTCATGTTGTCGAGGGCGCGGCGCAACGCATCGCGCCCCTCCTCCGGCACGACGGCGATGTAGACCTGGGTCACCGGCTTGAGCAGGATGCGGTCGATGAACAGGTTGACGTCGAGGATATTGCGGTTCAGCGGCTCGAGCGGGTCATTGTTCTGCTCGAAGACGGCGCGCTCGGCGGGGTCGCTCGGCGGGGTCGCGCAGCCGGCAATCAGCGTCGCCAACGCGAGAGCGGCGGCGCGCCACAAGGCTCCGCGGGGAGAGGCGGTGATTCTCACGAAACGATCCGAAGGAATGCCTGATCGGTATGCGAAGCTGCGAGCGGCGGCATCGTCGACAATCCCATTCGCCAACGCAACGGTAAATCGCCGAGCGATTCGGCCGGCTGTTGTGGTTGAGGCGCGATGACGTCTCTCGGCCTCGCGGTGCTGCTGCTGGTGGTGGCTTATGTTTGCGGCGCCACTGCGGCGACGTTGCGTTTCGCCCGGCGCCGGCCGGGCATCGCTCCCGGTTCGCCTCCGGTCAGCGTGTTGAAGCCGCTGCACGAGGCCGAGCCGGGGCTCGATGAGAACCTGCGATCGTTTGCCGCGCAGGATTATCCCGAGTTCCAGCTCGTGTTCGGGGTGCGCAACCGCAACGACGGCGCCCTGCCGATTGCGCGAGCGCTGATCGGCGACCTGCCCGGCCGAGACATCGATCTCGTCGTCGATTCGCGGGTCGGCGGCAGCAATCTCAAGGTCGCGAACCTCGAAAACATGCTGCCTGCTGCGCGGCACGGTTTGATCGTCATGGCCGATAGCGACATGCGGGTGGGCCGCGATTATCTCAGAACCGTCACCGCGCCGCTGACGGACCCGGCGATCGGCATCGTGACCTGCCTCTACAAGGGCGTACCGGGCCCCGGGCTGTGGTCGCGGCTGGCGGCGCTGCACATCAATTTCGGCTTTCTGCCGAGCGCGCTGGTGGGTGAGGCGCTCGGCCTCGGCGGTGGCTGCTTCGGCGCGACAATCGCGCTGCGCCGCGAGGTGCTTGAGCGAATCGGCGGATTTGCCCGGATTCGCGACGAACTGGCCGACGACCACCGGCTCGGCTCGGCGGTGCGCGGGCTTGGGCTGGCGAGCGTGCTGTCGCCCTACCTTGTCGAAAACCTTGTCAGCGAACCGTCATTGGCCAGCCTCTGGCGGCACGAGCTGCGGTGGGCGCGCACCTCCCGGGCAATGGCGCCAGCCGGCTTCGCCGGCTCGGTGACCACCCATACGGTAGTGGTTGCCGGGCTGGCCGCGGCAGCCTGGGGCGCGGGCGTCTTCTGGGAAATTGTCGCGCTGGCTATGGCGTTGCGCTGGATATCGGCGGCCATTATCGCGCGCGCTCTCGATCTGCCGAGGACCGGGCTGTGGCTTCTGCCGGTGCGGGATGCTTTGTCGTTTGCGGTGTTTGTCGCTAGTTTCTGCGGGCGCAGCGTCCTGTGGCGCGGCCAGCTGTTCCGGGTCGAGCCGAGCGGGCAAATCAGCGTCGAGGGGGATAAGCCGGCATGATGAAGACCCTGTTCCTGCACCCGCCGTCTTTCGACGGGTTCGACGGCGGGGCGGGGTCGCGCTACCAGGCGCGCCGCGAGATTCGCTCGTTCTGGTACCCGACCTGGCTCGCACAGCCGGCGGCGCTGGTGCCCGGCAGCAAGCTGATCGACGCCCCGCCGGCGCGTCGGCCCCTCGCCGAATTGCTGCCGCTCGCCGGCGATTACGAACTGGCGGTGCTGCACACCTCGACGCCGTCCTTCGCCGCCGATCTCAAGGTCGCCGAGGCGCTGAAAGACACCAATCCGCGCCTCAAGATCGGTCTCGTCGGCGCCAAGGTCGCGGTCGAGCCGGAAGCCAGCCTTGCCGCATCGCGCGCCGTCGACTTCGTCGCCCGCGAGGAGTTCGATTTCACGCTCAAGGAGGTCGCCGAGGGCCGGGCCTGGGCCGACATTGACGGGCTGAGCTGGCGCGACGGCGCCGGGGCGCTGGTTCACAACCGGCCGCGCGCCGTGCTCGAAGACATGGACCGGCTGCCGTTCGTCACCGAGGTCTACAAGCGCGATCTGCATGTCGAGGATTATTTCATCGGCTATCTGAAGCACCCCTATTTGTCGCTCTACACCGGCCGCGGCTGCAAATCGCGTTGCACCTTTTGCCTATGGCCGCAGACCGTCGGCGGGCATCGCTACCGGGTGCGCAGCGTCGGCCATGTGATCGAGGAGATCCGCCTCGCGAGGACCTACTTCCCGCAG
>DASYUS010000002.1:0-5164 GCA_036000945.1 Allostellaceae bacterium | reverse complement strand
CGGCCGCTCCCCTTTTGTTTATGTTTCGTCGTAGGGTGGGTAGAGCGGAGCGAAACCCACCATCATCTTATTCACAATGAGACGGCGAGGCAGTGAGGTTCCGCATCTCCGAAATCTCGTTGCCTCGCTGTCTCATTGTGAATTCCGATGGGTTTCGCTCCGCTCAACCCATCCTACCTGTTCGTACGATGAAATTTCTCGACCAGTGCAAGATCTATCTGAAGAGCGGCGACGGCGGGCGCGGCGCGATGAGCTTTCGCCGCGAGAAATTCATCGAGTTCGGCGGGCCGGACGGCGGCCATGGCGGGCGCGGCGGCGATATCATCGTCGAGGCCGTGCCCAATCTGAACACCCTGATCGACTACCGCTACCAGCAGCATTTCCGGGCGCAAAACGGGCGCGGCGGCGCCGGCGCCAACCGCACCGGCGCCGGCGGTCGCGACCTCGTCTTGACCGTGCCGGTCGGAACCCAGGTTTTCGCCGACGACAAGGAGAGCCTCCTCGCCGATTTGACGCGGCCGGGCCAGCGAATCGTATTGCTGCGCGGCGGTGACGGCGGCTTTGGCAACGCCCATTACAAGAATTCGACCAACCAGGCGCCGCGCCGCGCCGATCCCGGCTGGCCGGGCCGCGAGATGTGGGTGTGGCTCAGGCTGAAGCTGATCGCTGACGCCGGTCTCGTCGGATTGCCCAATGCCGGCAAATCGATGCTTCTGTCCCGCGCCTCGCACGCCCGGCCGAAGATCGCCGACTACCCGTTCACCACGCTGCACCCGCAACTCGGGGTGGTGCGGCTCGGCGACGATGCGGAATTCGTCCTCGCCGATCTGCCCGGGCTGATCGAAGGCGCCAGCGACGGCGCCGGGCTCGGCACCCGCTTTCTCGGCCACGTCGAGCGCTGCGCCGTGATCCTCCACCTGATCGACGGGACCGAGGACGACGTCGTCGCCGCCTACCGGACGATCCGACATGAGCTTGCCGGTTACGGAAACGGCCTCGCCGAAAAGCCGGAGATTGTCGGCCTCAACAAGATTGACGCGATCGACGCGGACGACGTAACGACGAAACGCCGGGCGCTCGCCCGCGCCGCGCGGCCCGGCACGCCGGTGCTGCCCCTCTCAAGCGTCAGCGGCGCCGGGCTCTCGGAGGTTCTCGGCGCACTCTATGCGGCGATTACCGAGGCCCGCGTCGAGCGCCACGACTTGATTCCAGCCGGATGAGCGCGGAAGGCGCTACCCCCACCCCAACCCTCCCCCGCCAGCGGGGGAGGGAGGGGCCCGCGCTGCAGGCGCGGGAGGGTGGGGGTCCGGCGCCGACGCCCGCTGCGGCGCTGGCGGCGGCGCGGCGGATCGTGCTCAAGATCGGTTCGGCGCTGCTGGTGGCGGAGGGCGGCGAGATCCGCCGCACCTGGCTCGATGCGCTGGTCGACGACGTGGCTCGCGTGCGCCGTCGCGGCCAGGAAGTGATCGTTGTCTCCTCCGGGGCGATCGCCGTCGGGCGGCGCCACCTGGGATTGCGCGGGCGGGCGCTGCGGCTCGAGGAAAAGCAGGCCGCGGCGGCGACCGGGCAGATTCGCTTGGCGCACGCCTACCAGGAGGCGTTGGCGCGTCACAAGATCACCGTCGCGCAAATTCTCCTGACCCCCGACGACACCGAGGAGCGCCGCCGCCACCTCAACGCACGCGCGACCTTCGCCCAACTGCTCGCGTTGGGCGCGGTGCCGGTGGTCAACGAGAACGACACGATCGCCACCGCCGAGATCCGCTTCGGCGACAACGACCGGCTCGCCGCGCGAGTCGCCCAGATGACGAGCGCCGACATGCTGGTGCTGCTTAGCGACATCGACGGCCTCTACAGCGCGGACCCGCGCACCGACGCAGCGGCGCAACACATTCCGCTGGTGCGCGAGATCGGTCCCGAGATCCTGGCGATGGCCGGGACGGCGCCGCCGGGCTACAGCTCGGGCGGCATGGTGACCAAGCTGGCGGCGGCACGCATCGCGATGGAGGCCGGCTGCCACATGCTGATCGCTGAGGGCGATCCGCAGGGCGGCGCCGGGCCCCTTGCGGCGATCGAGGCCGGCGCGCGGGCGACGTTGTTCCTGCCCGGAGGCGAGCCGCGCTCGGCGCGCAAGGCGTGGATCGCCGGGGCGGTCAACCCGGCCGGCGTCCTCGTCGTCGACGACGGCGCGGCGCGGGCGCTGCGCGGCGGCAAGAGCCTTCTCCCCGCCGGTATCGTGGCGGTCGAGGGGGCGTTCGAGCGCGGCGATTGCGTCATCGTGCGCACCCGCGCCGGCGCCGAGGCCGGGCGCGGCCTCTCGGCCTATGCGAGCGCCGACATCAGCCGCATCGCCGGGCACAAGAGCGGTGAAATCGAAGCCATTCTCGGCTACCGTGGGCGCGACGAGATCATTCACCGCGACGATCTGGTGGTGACCGCCAAAGGGCAATGAGACGGCGATGACGACGCAGACGCTGACTCGTACCAAGACCGATCTGGCCGCGACGATGGCCGAGATCGGGCGCCGCGCCCGTGAGGCGGCGGCGGTGCTGGCGCTCGCCCCGGCGGCGGCGAAGGTGGCGGCGCTGGGGGCGGCGGCCGCGGCGGTGCGCTCGCAGGCGAACAAGATCCTGTCGGCCAATGCCGAGGATGTCGCCGAGGCCAAGGAAGCCGGGATCGGCGCCGCGCTGATCGACCGCCTCGCGCTCGACCCGAAGCGGCTCGAAGCGGTGGCGACGGGGCTGGAAGACATCGCCCAGCTGCCCGATCCCGTCGGCCGGGAGCTGGCCCGGTGGACCCGGCCCAACGGGCTCGACATTGCCCGGGTCAGCGTGCCGCTCGGGGTCATCGGCATCATTTACGAGAGCCGACCGAACGTCACCGCCGATGCCGGCGGCCTCGCGCTCAAATCCGGCAATGCCGCGATCCTGCGCGGCGGCTCGGAAAGCTTTCACTCCTCGCGCGCCCTCGTCGCCGCGCTTGGCGAGGGGTTGCGCGCGGCGGGCCTCCCCGAGCACGCGATCCAGCTCGTGCCGACGCGCGACCGCGAGGCCGTCGGGATGATGCTGAAGATGAGCGGCGTCATCGACATCATCGTCCCGCGTGGCGGGGCGTCCTTGATCGAGCGGGTGCAGCGCGAGAGCCGCATCCCGGTCATCGCCCACCTCGAAGGCCTTTGCCACACCTATATCCACCACGCCGCCGACCCGGCGAAGGCGCGCGCCATCGTGCTCAACGCCAAGATGCGCCGGGTGTCGATCTGCGGCGCGACCGAGACCCTGCTCGTCGATCGCGCCGTCGCGCCCTCGATCCTGCCGCCGATCCTCGCCGATCTGCGGGCCGCCGGGTGCGAACTCCGCGGCGACCCTGAGGTGCTGGCGATCGACCCGGCTGCGGTGCCGGCGACCGTGGCGGATTGGCGCACCGAATATCTCGACGCCATCCTCGCGGTGCATGTCGTCGATGGCGAGGACGCGGCGATCGCGCACATCAACCGGTTCGGCTCGCACCACACCGACGCGATCGTCAGCGAGGACGAAGCCGCCGCCGAGCGCTTCCTCGCCGAGGTGGACAGCGCGATCGTCCTGGTCAACGCCTCGACCCAGTTTGCCGATGGCGGCGAATTCGGGATGGGCGCCGAGATCGGCATCTCGACGCAGCGCCTGCCGCCGCGCGGGCCGGTCGGTGCCACCGAATTGACGACCTACAAATACCTCGTCCGCGGCACCGGCCAGGTGCGCCCCTGAGCAAAGCCCGACCCGAGAAAGCCCCTCTCCCGCACCGCGGGAGAGGGAGGGGCCCGGCGCAAAGCGACGGGAGGGTGAGGGCGATTGCCGGCGCGAACTCGCCCCCTCACCCCAACCCCCTCCCTCGGTGGGGGAGAGGGTGTGTCTACGGTGCGCTCGCGGGCTGCCGCATCGGCCTCCTCGGCGGCTCGTTCAACCCGGCGCATGGCGGGCATCTGCACATCAGCCGGCTGGCGCTGAGGCGGCTCGACCTCGACGAGGTGTGGTGGCTGGTGTCGCCGCAGAACCCGCTGAAGCCCGAAGCCGGGATGGCGCCTTTCGCCGAGCGCCTCGCGCGGGCCGAGGCGGTGGCCGCCGCCGACCGGCGCATCCGGGTCAGCGCGATCGAGGCGCGGCTCCGTACGACATACACCGCCGACACGCTGCGCGCCCTGCACCGGCGCTTTCCGCGCACCCGATTCGTCTGGCTGATGGGTGGCGACAACCTCGTGCAATTCCCATATTGGCAGCGGTGGCAAGACATCTTCCACACCGTTCCGGTTGCCGTGTTCGACCGGCCCGGCACGGCGTTGACGGCGCTCGCCGGCAAGGCCGCCCGCCGCTTCGCCAACGCCCGGGTGCCGGTCACCGCGGCCCGCCGCCTCGCCTCGATGCCGCCGCCCGCCTGGGCGTTTTTCCATACCCGGCTCGACTCGCGCTCGGCGACCGGGATCCGTGCCGCGCGCTCGCAAGACTCCGAGGAGCACAAGACAGACGTGATCGCTGAACAGACTGCCGTCACTGCCTTCGCGCCGCGCCGCCGGCAAAAGCTGTCGGCGCCGGAGCTGCTCCGCCGCATCATCGATACGCTCGAAGACGGCAAGGCCGAGGAAGTTGTGACCATCGACCTCGCCGGCAAGACGACGATCGCCGACTACATGGTCGTCGCCTCGGGCCGCTCGGCGCGCCAGGTGGCGGCGCTGACCGACCACCTCGTAGAGGCGCTGCCGCGGCGCGTCGCGATCGAGGGCAAGAGCCAGGGCGACTGGGTGCTGATCGACGCCGGCGACGTCATCGTCCACATCTTCCGGCCGGAAATCCGCGCCCACTACAATCTCGAAAAGATGTGGGGCTCGGCGCTGCCCGAATTCGAAGCCGAGGCCGAGGCTGCGCTGCAATAGCAGCGCTCGATGTGCGATTTATGGCTGAGACGCCAACGTCGTCGCCCACATCAATCGCGCGCCGGGCGCATATCTCCCTCTCCCCCATCGGGGGAGAGGGTTGGGTGAGGGGGCGGATTCCAGGGCGCTCGCCGGCTTGCCCTCACCCTCCCAGCGCTGCGCGCTGGGCCCCCCCTCTCCCGCATTGCGGGAGAGGGGCTGGGCGGAGTGAGGCTAAATAGGGCCGACAGCCATCCGTTTCCATATCCTTGCGATCGG
>DASYUS010000001.1:0-12177 GCA_036000945.1 Allostellaceae bacterium | reverse complement strand
GCCTCACTGCCTCGTTGTGAAATGGATCTTCGTGACCTTCGTGCCTTCGTGGTTTTAACTACGCCGCACCCGGGTCATCAGAGAGGGAGGACAGCGTGGCCGACGAATCGAAGATGGATCGCAATCTCGCGCTCGAAGCGGTGCGCGTGACCGAACTGGCGGCGTTGTCGGCCTCGCGGCTGATGGGGCGCGGCGACGAGAAGGCGGCCGACCAGGCGGCGGTCGACGCGATGCGCCAAGCGCTGAACAGCTTGGCGATCGACGGCACCGTGGTGATCGGCGAGGGCGAACGCGACGAGGCGCCGATGCTCTATATCGGCGAGAAGGTCGGGACCCTGCAGGGCCCGAAGATCGACATCGCGCTCGATCCGCTCGAAGGCACTACGATCACCGCCAAGGGCGGCGCCAATGCACTCGCCGTGCTGGCAATGGCCGACCATGGCGGGTTTCTCAACGCCCCCGATGTCTACATGGAAAAGATCGCGGTCGGCGGCGGCCTGCCGGACGACATCGTCGATCTCGACGAGGCGCCGGGCACCAACCTGAAAAACCTGGCGCGCGCCCGCAATGCCGAGATCGCCGACCTCGTCGTCTGCATCCTCGACCGGCCGCGTCATACCGAGCTGATCGCCAAGGTGCGCGAGGCCGGCGCGCGCATCATGCTGATCGGCGACGGCGATGTGTCGGGCGTCATGGCAACCTCGGACCCGGAGACCGGCATCGACATCTACATGGGTTCGGGCGGCGCTCCCGAGGGGGTGCTGGCCGCCGCCGCGTTGCGCTGCATCGGCGGGCAGATGCAGGGAAGGCTCCTCTTCCGCAACGACGACGAGCGCGGCCGCGCCCACCGCCTCGGCATCACCGACCTCAACCGCAAATACGGCCTCCTCGACATGGCGCACGGCGATGTGATGTTTGCCGCCACCGGCGTCACCAACGGCAGCATGCTGCGCGGCGTGCGCCGCTTTCCGGGCGGGGCGGAGACCCATTCTGTGGTGATGCGCTCGAAGACCGGCACGGTGCGCTACGTCGAGGCCAAGCACGACTTCACCCGCAAGCCGGCCTTCGCCGCGCTCAGCCGTTAGCCGCCCCTCACCCTAACCCTCTCCCCGCTTGCGGCGAGAGGGAACCCGCTGAAACGCCGAAGCCCTGCCGACTTGCGCCATATTTTTTGATCGCATTCGCCGCGAAAGCGGGGATCTACCCTTCGGCGCCTCGGTAGCGGATCGGTAGATCCCCGCTTTCGCGGCGAATGCGACAGTTGGTGCTCTGATTCTTCAGTCCGCATCGACCTCCAGTCATCTGCCGCAACCGGAAATCGAGCGCCACCGGGCGGACCATCGTCGCGCTGGACGTCCGCTGCCTCCGGGCTGACGATGACGCGTGGACTCTCACCCCCCAGCGGCATTCCTCGGCGTCGAGCGGTCGGTGTGCGGCCGGCGCTGGCGGACGCGGGCCGGCGACGGCGGCGCGGCGGCGCTGATCGCCGAGCGGTTGGGGTTGCCCGAGATTGTCGGCCGGCTGCTGGCGCAGCGCGGCGTCGGGCTCGCCGAGGCCCCGCTGTTTCTCGCGCCACGGCTGCGCGACCAGCTACCCGACCCCGCGCATCTGCGCGACATGGCGCCGGCCGTCGAACGTCTCGTGCGTGCGGTCCGCGACGGCGAAAATATTGTCGTGTTCGGCGATTACGATGTCGACGGCGCGACCTCGGCGGCTCTGCTGCTGCGCTTTCTCGCGGCGGTCGGCGGGCATGCCTCGGTTTACGTGCCGGACCGGCTGCGCGAGGGCTACGGCCCGAACGCGCCGGCGCTGCTGCGCCTGAAAGGGGAGGGTGCGGCGGTCGTCGTCACGGTGGATTGCGGCGCGACCGCGCACGAGCCGCTGGCCGCGGCGGCCGAGGCCGGGCTCGACGTCATCGTCGTCGATCACCACGTCAGCGAGCCGCTGCTGCCGCGTGCCCTCGCCCTGATCAACCCCAACCGGCTCGACGACGACAGCCCGCACGGCGCGCTTGCTGCGGTCGGGGTCGCCTTTCTGCTCGTTGTCGCGCTCAACCGCGCCTTGCGCGCGGCGGGGTGGTACGGCGCGCGCGCTGAGCCGGATTTGCTGCGATGGCTCGACCTCGTCGCGCTCGGCACGGTGTGCGATGTCGTGCCGCTGACCGGGCTCAACCGGGCATTGGTGGCGCAAGGGATCAGGGTGGCGCGGCAGGGCGGCAATCCCGGGCTCCGCGCGCTGGCGGCGGTCGGCGACGTGAAGGAGCCGGTCGGCGCCTACCATCTCGGCTTTGTGCTGGGGCCGCGGGTCAATGCCGGCGGCCGTGTCGGCGCCGCCGATCTCGGCGCCCGGCTCCTCGCCACCAACGATCCGACGCTGGCCGCCGAGCTGGCGGCGCGGCTCGACGCGTACAACAGCGAGCGCCGCGCGATCGAGGCGTGCACGCTGGCGGCGGCGATCGAGGCGGTCGAGGCCGGGCCGCAATCGCCGGCGCTGGTGTTCACCGCGGCCGAAGGCTGGCATCCCGGGGTCATCGGCATCGTCGCGGCGCGGCTCAAGGAGCGCTACGAACGGCCGGCCTGCGTCGTCGCGCTGGCCGACGAGATCGGCAAGGGGTCCGGCCGGTCGGTGCCCGGCGTGGCGCTCGGGCCGGCGGTGATCGCGGCGCGCCAGGCCGGCCTCCTCATCAATGGCGGCGGACATGCGATGGCAGCCGGCTTCACCGTCGCCGCCGAGCGGCTGGATGCGCTGCGCGAATTCCTCGCCGAGCGCCTCGGCGACGGGCGCGGCGGCGAACGCCCGGTGCCGGAGTTGGCGATCGACGGCGCGCTCTCGGCAGCCGGTGCCGTCGCCGGGCTGATCGATCATCTCGAGACGCTGGCGCCGTTCGGCGCCGCCAACCCCGAGCCGCGCTTCGCCTTTCCCGGGCTGCAGGTGGCGCATGTCGAACCGGTCGGTGTCGCGCATTTGCGCTGCACCTTGGCCGACGCCGCCGGATCGAGCGCGGGCGGACCGGCCCGCCTCAAGGCGATCGCCTTTCGCAGCGCCGAGACGCCGCTCGGGGCATTTCTCGTCGCCGCGCGTGGCCGAGCGATCCACGTCGCCGGCCATCTGCGGCGCGACACCTATCGCGGCGGCGACGCGGTCCAGCTGGTGATCGACGACGCCGCCCCGGCCGACGGCTGATCCCGTTTACAGAAAGGAGCGAATGCGTTCGGCGAGCTCGGTCAGCCGCGCGCGGTCGCCCGGCTTCTGGTAGCGCTCCCAGTTGATCGCCACGCCGTCGTTCATCTTGCGTGGGAAGACATGGAAGTGAAAGTGCCCGACCGATTGGCCGGCGCCGGGACCGTTGGCCTGGATCAGGTTGATCCCGTCGGGCTTGACCGCCTGGTTGACCGCCTTGGCGACGAGCGCGGCGGTCCGCGCCGCCGCCGCGATCGTCCGGGGTGCGATTTCGAAGACGGTCGCAAAATGCGCCTTCGGGATGACCAGGCAGTGCCCGTCATGAACCGGGCTGATATCCATGAAGGCGAGCGTCTCCCGGTCTTCGAAAATCTTGAAGCACGGCACCTCGCCCTGGACGATTTTGCAGAAGATGCAGTTGGCGTCGGCTTCGATCGGCATGCGGTTATCCTTGCATGGCCACGGTCGGATGATTCATCGTGAAGCGGCGCGGCCGCTGGTCACGGCGAGACCGCGCAGCACGTCGATCGCCTCGCTCAGCTGTTCGTCGCTGGTCGTGCCGATATCGCCGCTGGCGACGGTCGGCTGATCGCCTTTCGGTGGCGTCGCGGTTGTCGTGGCGTCTTTCGTCGGCGATGCCGCGCCGCCGGGCGCGGCACCCCTCTCCCCCGGCGGCTTGGCGTCGGGGTTCTTCAGCGCGCCGCGCAAATCGGCCTCGCGCAGGCGATCGGCCTGCGCCACCTTCTGCAGCTTGAGCGGTGAGACGACAAGATCGGGGTCGAGGCCCTTGCCCTGGATTGCCCGGCCGCTCGGCGTCATGAAGCGCGCCGTCGTCAGACGGATGGCGCCGTTGCCGTTGAGCGGGATCAGCGTCGCGATGGCGCTCTCGCCAAACGTCTTGGTGCCGAGCAGGACGGCGCGACGGCTGTCCTGCAACGCGCCGGCGACGAGTTCCGCCTCGCGTGCGGTGCCGCTGTTGACCAGCACAACGATCGGCTGCCCGTTGGCCACGTCGCCGGGCGTTGCGGCGATACGCTTGGCGTTGTCGGCCTTGCGGCTCTTGATGACGGCGATATCGCCCTTGTCCATGAACGCGTCAGCTCCCTTGACCGCCGCATCGAAGCTGCCGCCCGGATTGTTGCGCAGGTCGAGGACGAAGCCGATCAGCTTGTTGCCGGCTCGCGTCCGCAGACCCTTGACCACCGAGTCGAGTTCCGCCGGTGTCGCATCGTCGAAGCCGGCTAGACGAACATAAGCGACATCGCCGGACTCGAGTCGACCATTGACCGTCGCAAACGGTCCGGCCACCCGATTCAGCTTGACCTCGATCGGTTTCTCGTTGCTGCGCCGCAGCAACAGCGCCACCTCGCTGTCGACCGGCCCGCGCAGCTTTTGCTCGATCTCGGGCAGGGTCAGATCGTAGGTCGGCTGCTTGTCGATCGTAAAGATCGTGTCGCCCGGCTTGATGTCGGCCGCGGCCGCCGGCGAGCCGTCGCGCGGCGCGACGACCTTTACCTGCCCGTTGGCGAGGGTGACGACGAGTCCGGTCACCGCGCTTTCGCCGGCGGCCGGTGTCTTCAGCGCCTGATATTCGGCTTCGTTCAGGTAGACCGAGCGCGGGTCGAGCCCGTTGAGCATGCCGGCGATTGCGGTCTCGATCAGCTTCTTGTCGGCGACCGGGTCGACGGCGTCGTGGCGGATCCGCTCGAATGCCTCGCCGAACAGGTTGAGCTGCTCATAAACGCCGCCTTTGCCGCCGGACGCCTGCGACAACGCCGCCGCCGGTGCGAGCAAGACGATCAAAGCGAGCGCCATTGCTGATTTACGCATTAAAATACCCTTCTCCCGGCGGGAGCTTTAAGAAGCCGCCCGCACACTAGCCGACCCGACCGTTATTGCAATCCTCGCATGGCGAAATGATGGCCGGTATCGAAGTGCGATCCGCTGCGGCATGCCCTCCACCGGCTTGACATCGCCGGCGCGCGACCGTACCGCTGCCCGCCGTCATGACCGAGACCAAGCACATCGCTTTTTCCGGACGCCTCGTCATCGTCGGCTTCGGCAGCATCGGCCAGGGCGTGCTGCCGCTGTTGCTGCGTCATATCGACCTGCGGCCCGACCAGATCGTCATTGTCACCGCCGAACTGCGTGGCGAGGAGGTCGCGGAAGAATACGGCGTGCGCTTTGTCGAGACCGCGCTGACGCAGGACAATTACCGCGCGGTGCTCGACGGCTGGCTCGGCCACGGCGACTTTCTGCTCAACGTCTCGGTCGACGTATCGAGCGTCGCGCTGATCGAATTGTGCCGGGAAAAGGGCGCGCTCTATCTCGACACCTGCATCGAGCCGTGGCCCGGCGGCTATACCGACCCGAATCTGCCGCCCTCGGCGCGCTCCAACTACGCGCTGCGCGAGAGCGCGCTGGCGCTGCGCGCGCAGGGGAACGGCGGCCCGACCGCCGTCATCACCCACGGCGCCAACCCCGGCCTCGTCTCGCATTTCGTCAAGCAGGCATTGCTCGACGTCGCGCGCGACGCCGACCCTGCGGCCGAGGTGCCCGCCGACCGCGCCGGCTGGGCGGCGCTCGCCGAGCGGCTCGGCGTCAAGGCGATCCACATCGCCGAGCGCGACACCCAGGTCGCGGCAATGCCGAAGGAGCCGGGCGAATTCGTCAACACCTGGTCGATCGACGGGTTTTACAGCGAGGGCTCGCAGCCGGCCGAGCTCGGCTGGGGCACCCACGAGCGGCATTTACCGGCCGACGGCAGGCGCCACGATTTCGGCAGCCAGGCGGCGATCTACCTCTTGCGGCCCGGCGCGGCAACGCGGGTGCGCAGCTGGACTCCGCTCGAAGGCCCCTACCACGGTTTCCTCATCACCCACGGTGAGTCGATCTCGATCGCCGATTACCTGACCGTGCATGAGGGCGGCGCGGCGCGTTACCGCCCGACCTGCCACTACGCCTACCATCCATGCGACGACGCGGTGCTGAGCCTGCACGAGCTGGCCGGCAAGAATTTCGAATTGCAGACGCGCAAGCGCCTGATGATGGACGAGATCATCACCGGCATCGACGAGCTCGGCGTGCTGCTCTTGGGGCCGCAGAAGGGCGTCTACTGGTACGGCTCGCGCCTCACGATCGACGAGTCGCGCCGCGTCGTGCCGCACAACAACGCCACCTCGCTGCAGGTCACCGCCGCCGTGCTGGCGGGCGTCGTCTGGGCGATCGAGCACCCGCGCCGCGGCGTCGTCGAGCCGGACGAGATGGATTTTGCGCGCATCCTCGACATCGCCCGGCCCTATCTCGGCGACCTCGTCGGAATCTACGGCGATTGGACCCCGCTCACGGACCGCGAACGCCTCTTCCCCGAAGACCTCGACCGGGAGGACCCCTGGCAATTCAAGAACATAAGGGTGGTGTGAGATACGCCTCGGCGTCGTAGGGTGGGTTAGCGAAGCGTAACCCGCCGCGGGCTGTACACCGGTGCCGATGGTGGGTTTCGCTTTGCTCTACCCACCCTACTGACGTCATCCCCGGCGAGGGCCGGGACACATGCGTCAACGGCACGTGCGGTGGCAGGGTGGATCCCGGCTTTCGCCGGGAAGGCGGCTGGGGTAGGGGTGGAAGAAGAGGCAAGCGGAAGGCGCGCGAATGGACATACCCGAGCATGACCTAATCGTCGTCGGGGCCGGCAATGCGGCGACGTGTGCGGCGTTGTCGGCGCGGGAGAATGGCGCTTCGGTGCTGCAGCTGGAGATCGCGCCGGAGCACTGGCGCGGCGGCAATTCGGCGTTTACCGGCGGGGCGTGGCGCATCGTCTATCACGGGTTCGACGACTTGGCGCGGCTCATCCCCGACATCAGCGACCACGAGCTCGCCAATGTCGATGTCGGCACCTACACCGAGGAGCAGTATTACGATGATGTCGGCCGCCTCACCGAATATAGGAGCGACCCGGACCTCACCGAGATCTTGATCACCAAGAGCTTCGAAACCGGCGTCTGGATGCGCGAGAAAGGCGTCCGGTTCCAGCTCGGCCTCGGGCGGCAGGCCTTCAAGGTCGACGGCAAATTCAAGTTCTGGGGCGGCCTCGCCTGCCACATCTGGGGCGGCGGCAAGGAATTGATGAAGGCGCTCGGCGCCCGCGCGACGCGCGAGGGCATTGCCGTCCTTTACGACACGCCGGCGGTGGCGCTCTTGCAGGGCGACAGCGGCGTCGCCGGGGTCAGGGTGCGGCGCGCGGGGAGGCTGGTCGATCTGCGGGCGAAGGCAGTGGTGCTCGCGTGCGGCGGGTTCGAGGCCAATCCCGAGATGCGGGCGCGCTATCTCGGCCCCGGCTGGGATCTCGCCAAGGTGCGCGGCTCGCGCTTCAATACGGGGCAGGGGCTACGGATGGCGCTCGACATCGGCGCCGCCTCGGCCGGGCATTGGTCGGGCGCGCATGCCTGCGCCTGGGATTTGAACGCGCCGCCGGTCGGCGACCTCGACGTCGGCGACCGCTTCCAGAAGCACGGCTATCCCTACGGCATCGTCGTCAACGCGCGGGGCGAGCGCTTCCTCGACGAGGGGCTCGATTTTCATAGCTACACTTATGCGAAATACGGCGGCGAGATTTTGAAGCAGCCCGGCATGTTCGCCTGGCAGGTGTTCGACCAGAAGACCCTGCACCTGTTGCGCGACGAATATCGCATCCCGCGCACGACGAAGGAAAAGGCCGACACGTTCGAAGCCTTGGCGGAGCGGCTCGAAGGCGTCGATCCGCGCGGCTTTCTCGACACGGTGCGCGCCTTCAACGCGGCGCCGCGCCCCGATGTGCCGTTCAACCCCAACATCCATGACGGGCTGCGCACAGAGGGCCTGCCGATCGACAAGTCGAACTGGGCGCAGCGCCTCGATCAGCCGCCTTACGAGGCCTATGGCGTCACGACCGGCATCACGTTCACCTTCGGCGGGTTGAAAATAACCACCGAAGCCCAGGTCGAGGACGTGACCGGCGCGCCGATCCCCGGCCTCTTTGCCGCCGGGGAGATCGCCGGCGGGCTCTATTACCACAACTACGCCAGCGGCACCGGGCTGATGGCCGGCTCGGTCTTCGGCCGCATCGCCGGCCGCAGCGCCGCTTCTTACGTGCGCGGCGGCTGAGGCTCAGGCGGCGGCGATATCGGTCTGCGCGAAATCGTCGCCCTTGAACAGCAGCGGCAGGTCGAGCGCCCGCGCGCAGGCGTAGGCAAAGCAATCGCCCATGTTGAGCCGCGCGGGATGCCGATTTCTGCCGAAGCGGTCGAAGGCCGCAATCGCACCCCGGCCGATCTCGGCGGTGATCGGGATGATGGCGGCCTGTGCCTCTGTCAACAAGTCATCGACCAGCGACTCGGCGTTTCCGACGGATACGTTGAGGATGCGGGCAATCCCCAGGGTCGCCTCGTAAACGGCCATGCCCGAGGAACGGACACGCTCGGCCGCAGCGAGCCGGGCCGCAAGGCCGGAAGCGTCGGGCTCGCCGGCGATGATCGCAACAATCGCCGATGCGTCGACAAACATCAGAATTCGCCGGACAACTCGTCATAAAACGCCTTGTCCGCCGGCTTCCCGCCCGGCCTCGCAAGCGCGGCGGCCCGGTCCTGAATCGCCTTGATGCGATCGAGCAGCGGGATCTTGCCTCGCTCGCGCTCGTATTCGTTCTCGACGGCCTCTCGGATGGTTTCCGTCAGGCTTTTGCCCTTCAGCTTGGCAAGCGAACGGACCGCCAAATCTGTCGCCGGATCTCTGACATGGAAGGCCACGTCGCTATTCTCCAGATCTAGATGCATCCAATCTCCCATCTAGATTGCATCGGGTCAACCCGCCGTCAACCCGCGTGCTGCGGCGCCCGTCGGTAGTGATAGCGATAGAGTTCGCCCAGCCCGAAACCGACATAGAGCGCCAGGGCCGGCGCGTTGGCCGCCTCGACCTGGAGGCAAGCACCGGTAGCGCCCGTGTCGCGCGCCCAGGCGGCGAGGCTGCCGAGCACCCGGCGGGCCAGCCCCTGCCGGCGATGGCCCTGATCGGTGATCACCGATTCGTAGCACAACAACCCGTCGTGAAGCGCGCCGTAGCCGAGCGCCGCCGGTGCGCCGTCGACTGCCAATAGCGCGAAGCGCGCGGGGATCGCGATCGCGCCGAGGATGCCGCGATAGATGGCGCTCTGCGTCGCGCTGTGGCCCTGGAGCGTGGCCATCGCCGCGAGAAACTCGGCGTCGGGCGAGGCCGACAGCCGCACCGCCGGATCGGCGGCCGCGGCGAGCCCACCCATCGCGCCGTAAAGGACGCAGCTTTCGCCCTCGCTCGTGTAGCCGCGGCTGGCCAATTCGCGATCGAGCGCTGGATCGACGAGTGACGGCACGCGAAAGATCGTCGGCAGGCCCTGAGCGCGATAGAGCGCCTCGGCCGCGGCGATCGCCGCCGCGATGCGCGAGCATCCCGGGCCGAGCGGGTTGACCGAATTGGCGCGCCGCGACAGCCCGCCGCTGAACCGCATCAGCCAGCCCTCGAACAATACCTGCTGCAATGACGGGAATGCGTTGAAACAGGTTTGTTCGACGCGCCAGGGTCGTTCGTCGGCGGTCATTCCGGGCGCAATACCGCCGGGTGCGCCGGCACCAACCAAATCGAGCATTGACACGCCGTCCAACCTGCCATGTCCTAGCGTCGAGCATACTCAATCCGGGCCGCAACGTCTCGGGCCGGAGCAGGGAAGGAGAACGCCATGGCAGGCTTGACCCGCCGATCGCTGATCAACCGCTCCGTCGGGTTCGCGGCGGCTGCGACGCTGGGGCGCCCATACATTGCCAACGCGCAGGCGAAGACCATCGAGATGTGGTGGGCGCAGGGTTTTGTCCAGGAAGAGGACGTCTCGATCAAGAAGATCGTTGGCGATTACGAGAAGGCCAGCGGCAACAAGGTCGAGCTCAGCATCATGCCGTTCGCACCGCAGCGCCAGAAGATCATCTCGGCGGTGACCAGCGGCATCGTCCCGGATTTTTTCCCCAACAACCCGGGCGAGATCACTGCGTTGTTCGCCTGGGACGACAAGCTGGTCGATGTCAGCGACGTCTTGGCGACCCAAAAGGAGGAGTTCACCGAGACCGCGCTGACCAACATGTACTGCTATAACAACGTCACGAAAAAGCGCAGCTTTTATGGCGTGCCCTATGCAACCACCGCATTACCGAACCATGTCTGGCGGCCGCTGGTCGAGAAGGCCGGCTTCAAGATGTCGGACATCCCGAAGACCTGGGATGCCTATTACGACTTCTTCAAGGAGGTGCATAAGGGCCTGCGCGGCCAGAAGATGCGCAATGTCTATGGCCTTGGCCTGAACGTGACGACCAACGGGGCCGATCCCAATAACGTGTTCCAATATTTCCTGACCGCCTATGGCGGCGATGGCATGGTCACCAAGGACGGCAAATTGCACCTCGACGACCCGAAGGTGAAGGAGGCGGTGATCAAGGCGATGATCTATCCGACCACCGCCTACAAGGAGAAGTATGTGCCGCCGAGCGCGATCAACTGGAACGACGCCGACGACAACAACGCCTTTCACGCCAAGACGATCGTGATGGACCTCGATGGCACGATCTCGACCGAAGTCGCGGTGCTGTCAAAGGGGCTGAAGCAGGATTACGACGATATCGTCACGATGGGCCTGGCGCTCAGCAACGAGGGCAAACCGGTGCCGAGCCCGGCCGGTAACTTCGCCGGCCTGATCCCGAAGGGGGCAAAAAACGTCGAGGTCGCCAAGGATTTCCTGAAATATTTCATCCAGCCGAAGGTCAACAACGAGTGGCTGAAAACGGGGCTCGGCCGAAGCATCCCGTGCATGCCCTCGGTCGTCAAGAATGACCCATGGTGGTTCGCCGACCCGCACCGCAAGGCCTATGTCGAGCAGGGCGTGCTCGGCCCGACCGTACCGCAATTCTGGGTCTACAACCCGGCCTTTGCCCAGGTGCAGAACGAGCATACCTTCATGACGGGCTGGATGGACATCATCCTCGGCGGCATGAGCCCGGAACAGGCAACGGAGAAGGCGTTCAAGCGGGTCACCGAGATCTTTGCCAAATTCCCGATCGCGGGCTGAGCGCGGCCGGCGAAGGTCGATCTTGCCGGACGCTCGCGGTTGCGCGCAGCCGTGAACAGGCAAAACGCGCCGGAGCCGCATCGTTGCGGCCGGCAAGTCAAGGAGATTGAGATGGCCACGCTGACGCGGCGTTCAGTGCTTCGAGGGTCGCTTGCCCTAGGCGCCGCCGGAGCCCTGGCGCGTCCCTACCTAGCCAACGCGCAGGCGAAGACCATGGAGATGTGGTGGGCGCAGGGCTTCGTCCAGGAAGAGGACGTCTCGATCAGGAAGATCGTCGCCGACTACGAGAAAGCCAGCGGCAACAAGGTCGAGCTCAGCATCATGCCGTTCGCGCCGCAGCGCCAGAAGATCATCTCGGCGGTGACCAGCGGCATCGTCCCGGATTTCTTCCCCAACAACCCGGCCGAGGTCATCGCGCTGTTCGCTTACGAGGACAAGCTGGTCGACGTCAGCGATGTCGTGGCGACGCAAAAGGAAGAATTCACCGAGACCGCGCTGACCAACGTGAACTGCTACAACAGCGTCACGAAAAAGCGCAGCTTTTACGGCGTTCCCTATACCACCGCCACATGGCCGAACCACGTCTGGCGACCACTGGTCGAGAAGGCCGGCTACAAGATGTCGGACATCCCCAAGACCTGGGATGCCTATTACGACTTCTTCAAGGAGGTGCATAAGGGCCTGCGCGGCCAGAAGATGCGCAACGTCTATGGCCTTGGCCTGAATGTGACCACCAACGGCAATGATCCGAACGCTGTGTTCAACTGTTTCCTGACCGCCTATGGCGGTGAGGGCATGGTCACCAAGGACGGCAAATTGCACCTCGACAACCCGAAGGTGAAGGAGGCGGTGATCAAGGCGATGATCTATCCGACCAC